>CAYPIT010000023.1:0-17446 GCA_964410825.1 uncultured Nitrospiraceae bacterium | reverse complement strand
TGATCCAGCCATTTTTTTAGTTCGTCTGTCGCGCCCCCCGCGGGCGCGTGGATTGAAACACAATTACCACGGTTTCCATCCTTTGGGGTCCTTTGTCGCGCCCCCCGCGGGCGCGTGGATTGAAACAAGTCTCACCCTCCTGTTGACAATTAAACTATTGAAGCACTATTCTTATATCGTTCAGGGGAAGCTGCGTTAGCCCATATTATTCATCTAGTGTCCTGTAATTAGATTACACTATTCTGTCACTCTCGCTTGTCGAGAGTCCTTCTTTTTAAAGAGAAAAGATTCCGGACAAGCCGGAATGATACTGCAATAATATGTACAGAACTGTTAGGGACAATACATTAGGAATTTTAATTTTGTTCTGTGGTATCCTTATAATTATATTTTGAGAAGTTTCATAGCCATAGAATTACCAGAATCTACATTAAACCTTCTGGTGAAACTTCAACAGGAATTTAAACAGTGCGGAGCTGATGTCAGATGGGTTAAGCCCGGAAGCATTCATCTCACACTGAAATTTCTTGGCGATATCGATGAAAAGATCGTTGATGATATTGTCAAAATATTACAGAAGGTTTCTGAAAAATACGAGGCATTTAATCTTACATTGTCAGGTATCGGGGTTTTCCCCAATAACAGGTCTCCAAGGGTTTTATGGGTCGGCATAGACAGAAACGATTTATTAACACGACTCCAGAATGATATTGATGAGGAGATCTTTTTATTGGGCTTTGAGAAAGAGAACAGAAAATTTGCCCCTCATCTTACTCTCGGCAGATTTAAGTCATTCCAGGGGAAAGGAGCTCTGCTGGATAAAATAAATCTGTATCAGGACAACAGATTCAGCTCAATAGATGTCAGATCTGTTTTATTAATGAGAAGTGATCTGGGTCAAACCGGAGCAACTTATACACAGCTTGCAAAACTGTTTTTGAGTGGAAATGAAACTTGAGAATTACAGCTTTTTGAACGATAATAAGGAGGATAAATATGTCTGACAAAGAACGTGCAAAGGCACTTGATGTAGCTATATCTCAAATAGAAAAACAGTTCGGCAAGGGCGCTATAATGCGTCTTGGCGCTGACGGAATTGTAGAGGTGCCTGCTATCTCAACAGGCTCTATAGGTCTGGATGTAGCTCTTGGTATAGGGGGCTTCCCAAGGGGCAGAGTGGTAGAAATATATGGTCCCGAATCTTCAGGCAAGACAACTCTGGCCCTCAGCGCAGTTGCACAGGCACAAAAGGCCGGCGGAACAGCCGCTTTTATTGATGCTGAACACGCACTTGATGTCTCATACGCATCAACACTGGGTGTAAATATTGATGACCTCCTTATCAGCCAGCCCGATACGGGTGAACAGGCCCTGGAAGTTACTGAAACACTTGTTCGCAGTGGTGCGCTTGATATTATTGTTGTTGATTCTGTAGCAGCGCTTGTACCAAAAGCTGAGATCGAGGGTAATATGGGCGACAGTCTTCCGGGTCTTCAGGCAAGGCTTATGAGCCAGGCATTAAGAAAACTCACAGCAGCTATCGCCAAAGGGCAGGCAACGGTTATTTTTATCAACCAGATAAGAATGAAAATCGGTGTTATGTTCGGCAATCCTGAAACTACTTCCGGTGGAAACGCGCTGAAATTTTATTCCACAGTCAGACTTGACATCAGGAGAATTGAAACTATCAAAACAGCCCAGGAATCTATGGGGAACAGGGTAAGGGTAAAGGTAGTTAAAAATAAAGTTGCCCCACCTTTCAAACAGGCAGTTTTTGATATATACTTTAACGAAGGTATCTCAAAGACCGGGGAGCTAATTGATCTCGGGATAGAAAAACAAATCATGGATAGAGCCGGATCATGGTATTCATATAATGGAAACCGCATAGGTCAGGGCAGGGAAAATACAAAGAAATATCTTATGGCAAATCCGGAAATGGCTCAGGAAATTGAGTCCAAAATTCTCGAGGAGTATAATTTCAAGAGGTAATATATGACAGTTAATATCGATTTATTACTAAAGAAGGCGGTACAGATGAAGGCCTCGGACCTGCATATCAAGGCGGGTAATCCCCCTGTTATCAGAGTCGACGGTGCTTTGAGGGCCATGCCTGCTGAGAACAAATTATCCCCGGAAGACACTTCCAATATAGCAACATCTGTTTTAAAAGAAGCGCTCAGAGAACAGTTCAAGAGAAATCGTGAAATTGACACATCCTACAGCGTTAAGGGACTTGGCAGGTTCAGGTGCAACTGTTATGTTCAGAGGGGAACCATAGTTATTGTTTTCAGGGTGATACCAGTGAAAATATTAAGTATAGAGGAGTTAGAACTTCCGGTTATCTTAAATAAAATTTCTTTGGAACCGAGAGGATTAATCCTCGTTACAGGGACAACAGGTAGCGGAAAAACTACTACTCTGGCATCAATGATCGATTATATGAATAAAAATAAATCAGACAATATCATAACAATCGAAGATCCGGTCGAGTTTTTACATAGAGATAATAAAAGCATAATCAGCCAGAGAGAACTGGGCAGTGACACAGCATCGTTTGCCAAGGCGTTAAGATCCTCCCTGAGACAGGACCCTGATGTAATTTTTGTAGGCGAAATGCGTGATTTTGAGACTATTCAGACCGCGTTGATCGCCGCGGAAACCGGACATCTGGTGCTCAGCACACTTCATACAGCTGATACAGTGGAAACAGTAAACAGGATCATTTCAGTCTTCCCTCCATACCAGCAGCAACAGGTCAGGACTCAACTGGCCTCTGTCTTACGGGCAATTATTTCGATGAGGCTTGTTCCAAAATCTGATGGAGTAGGAAGGGTGCCTGCTGTTGAAGTCCTTATCGCTACCACCACTATAAAGAGTTGCATAGAAGATCCTGACAAAACAAAGCTTATCCATGATTATATTGCCGAAGGTGTCAGTCAATATGGAATGCAGACGTTCGATCAATCTCTTCTCGACCTTTTTCAGAAGGGTTTGATAACTTACGAAGATGCTGTCAGCAGAGCTTCAAATGCGGACGATTTCGCCTTGAAAGTTAAAGGCGTTCAATCTACAAGAGATGTATATAAAACAGACGGCAAAGTCACTGAAGAATCCGGGAAAAAAGTAAGTCCTGAAATTGAAAGATTCTCAAGCTAAAGCAAAGGCCTACGCTTTAAAACTCCTAAGTTACCGTTCAAGAAGCAGGAAAGAAATGTTCGATAAGCTTAAACGCAAAGGCTTTTCAGAAGCTCATATTAAAAGTATCATTAATTTTCTTGAGGGAGCAGGATTAATTGATGACAAAGCCCTGGCTTCTGAACTATTTAATTTCTCCACAGAAAAGAAGCACCTCGGCAAACGCGGAATAAGAATTTTCATGACCGAACGGGGCATAAGCAAAGAGCTTATTGATAAGAGCCTGTCTAAACATTCATTTGAGATGGAAGAAAAAACAGCAAAAGAGTTCTTCAATGGAAAATTAAGGACACTACAGCATTATCCAAATAATGTAATCCGGCGGAGAATCTGGGGCATGCTCCAGCGCAGGGGATTTTCATTTGATGTAATGAACAGGGTTATCAGGTTAATAAAATAACATCTTATCTCAATATTTAAGTCTAAGACCCCATTTGTTCATTTCTGTCTTTCTTTGTCATTCTCCAACTTAATTGGAGAATCCAGTTCCTTTCATACCCCGCATCCGATCTTCTCGAAGCATTAGGGTAGAGTCACCGGGGCGACCACACTAAGTATTTTCTTGAATAAAAATAAGCAGTTGTGTATATAATATCGAGAAAAGCGTGAGAGTCCTTTAAATATGCCAAGAATCTTCGACAATATTGAAGCAAAGTTATTATCTGCTTTACAGGACACTCTCCATGTATCTGACCGGGCTGATTTTTGCGTAGGTTACTTTAACCTGCGAGGCTGGAAACAGCTTGATTCATATATAGAGAAATGGTCTGGAGGAGCAGCGAACTGCTGCCGGCTTCTTGTGGGTATGCAGAAACTACCACAGGAAGAACTGCTTGAAGCTTTCAGCCTGACAAAATCAGATACCAAGGTCGACAATCAGACAGCTGCCCGTATAAAGAAGAAACTTGCTGAAGAATTCCGTTATCAGCTTACAATCGGTATTCCTACAAATGACGATGAAGCCGGTCTTCGCAGACAAAACCTCTTTATTTGCCATCACAACTTGATGCGTCTGTGGTAGTAGCAGCACTTAACAGCTCTCTTTTTTATTGGTGGTTTATTATTCTTTCTGATTGTCGTCACCTGAATCTTAGAGAAATCGAGAACTTTCCGATTGCACTCGACAGCATGTCAAAAAACAACAAACAAGAATTGTCCGAGCATTCAGCTAACTTAATGGCTGATCTTAAAAGCCACGTATCCAGAAAGGAGTGTAGTTACAAGACTACCGGAAAAGTAGTATATGATGAATTTTATCCCAAAAAATCCAAACCCATCATCAATAAAATTGACACGGTTTTGGCAACGCACTATGGCTTTACTGATGAGGAACTGGATTTCATCATCAACTATGACATCAAATATCGTATGGGGATTGATAGTCAGGGGAAATAATTGACAAAGGAAGAGCGCAAAAAAGTTAGTGGATGAAAAAAGGGCACATCAGAAATAATGCAGTCCATCTTACATTGACAATATCAAGTCGGTTAGCTAATCTATCATATCTTCAAATTTGCAAGGGGACAATATCTGGCGACCATTACCTGTCTTATATAAATTTAACTCCGATGAGTATTGGGTATTTAAGAAAATAATATACATAGTAGAAACGGCTTCCCACAAGGAGAAGCCGTCGGACCAGTGATCCTATCACTGGTGGTGTTAATCTCTATCTATATATTATACCAAAATATTATAAGCTCTATGACATCAATGTCAAGAAAAAAAACAGACAAAGGCAATAACAGGGTAATAGCTTATATCGACGCTTTTAACCTGTATTTCGGCTTAAAATCCAAAGGTTGGAAACGATATTACTGGTTAAATGTCCAACTGCTGGCCCAGCATCTTCTAAGAAAATCACAGACACTCGTCATGACTAAATATTTCACGGCAAAAGTCGCATCACCACCAGATAAAAGAAAACGTCAGTTGACGTATTTAGAAGCGCTTGCTACGCTTCCTGATTTAAGAATTTATTACGGGAAATATCAACTCGACCCGCGTACTTGCAGAAAGTGTGGATTCGTGGAAAAAGTCCCTCATGAAAAAATGACTGATGTAAATATTGCGGTCGAAATGTTCTCAGATGCTTTCCATGACAACTTTGACACTGCACTGCTTATTTCAGCTGACAGTGACTTGAAAGGAATTGTACTGGCTATTAAGGATTTACTTCCTCACAAGAGAATAGTTGCTACATTTCCACCAAATCGGTTTTCTATAGAACTTTCAAGATGCGTTGATAAATATTTTGTTATTGGACGTGGAACAATAGCAAAGAGCCTTTTACAAGATCGAGTGAAGAAAAAAGACGGGTACACTTTAAAACAACCGCCTCGATGGAAATAAGTAATTTTTTTATATTTCAGAAAAGAAGGCAGAGGGTCGGGACTGTATATTTTTTATTGACGGCATACTATGTAGAAGGTGATTCAACGAGAAGAAAATTAAAAAGAAAATATAATAACCGTGAGTTATAAAATGCAATCGCCGCCCTGAAGGACGGCGAAAGATCTCTTTTCACACATGGTGAATGAGGCTACTTATATATTCGGATATTTCGGTGTTCAGGTCAATTAAATAAATCTTATAAGTTTTATAAATAATATTTATGACATAAGTAACGAGCATAGAAAAAAACAGCCGGAATCATATCTGCCATACAATAACTGACGCAACGCTGTAACTTACTGATAAATATAATTATTATTTGCGTTTACTTATTTGAACTCAAGATGTATTTTAGATGCAAATTAGATGTAATTTAGATGAAGAATAGATAAAGTATTTTTGTAACCTATTGAAAGATAAATAATAATGCCGGTTATATTTAGATGCAAATATCATCATTATAGTTGCTTTAATAAGACAGACGCATTTTAAAAGGCCCTGCTTCTATAATTATATGTCCAGCCAGAAGTATTGAAGGTATGAGAATAAAGAAAGAATATAAGAAACCTATTGAAAATGGAAGGTTCCTTATATTGTCGCGCTTTAGTGAAAACAACAATCGCATATCATCAGGGCGAGCTGAAAAACGTAATAACTTTGTAGCCACCCTTGCAGATGAAGTTCTTGTGCCATATGCTGCTCCTGGAAGCAAAACGGAAAAACTCTGTGAAGATTTAATCAGGAAAGGCAAAAAAATAAAGACATTTGAAAGTAAATATAACAAAAGACTTATTGAATTAAGTGTTGAGGCGATTTAACTTTCCCACCGGCAATATATTTCAATTTTACTCAGCACAATATTTAAAAAATAAAAAAGAATTTTTGCGAGGCAGAGTCAAAGTATCGCCCATGAAAGCGGAAGGTTTTATTGAGAGACATCGGTTCAAATCCCCGCCCAGATAAACTTAAGTTAAGCAACTGTATTTGCAGCGACCGTCTCGATCCTGTTTCTCCCTCTGTTTTTGGCTCTGTATAAAGCCCTGTCCGTAATCTCAATCAGATCTTTAGGACTGGATCCCGAACATTTTCGATCAAAATGCCCCAATCCAATGCTGACAGTGATTTTTACTCCGTCAAAATTACTGATTTCAACAGCCTTTCTCAGCCTTTCACATACCTCGATCGCATTCTTATGAGATATATGAGGCAAAATCAGTGCAAACTCTTCTCCACCGTATCTCGCTGAAATATCACTGCCACTCGTATTTTTTTTCAGAATCTCCGCGACACCCTCAAGCACTCTGTCACCAGCAAGGTGACCATGACGATCATTGACATTCTTGAAAAAATCTATATCTATCAAAACTACGTTTAAAGCATGCTTATGTTTCCTTGCACGGGCTATTTCCTCTGCAAGCCTTAATTTGAAATATTTTTGATGATAAAGACCGGTCAGGTTATCAGTTATCGCATTTTTATACAACTCAGTATTTTCTATGGTAATAGCCAGTTGATTTGCAAGTGTATTTAAAATCTCTGCATCATCATATCCAAAAGTCCCGTTGTTTTTGTTTACAGCCTGAAGGACACCGATCAGTTTCTCTTGAAATTTCACCGGCACACTTATTAAGTGTCTGGTATTGAAACCGCTAAATTCATCCACACCTTCAAAAAATCTCTCATCAGAAACAACCTTGTTTGTGACAACGGGTTCTCCATATTCAGCAACCCAGCCGACTATACCCTGTCCTTTAGCAAGCCTTAGTGATTTCAACTTAGCACTTTTTTCACCTACAGCAGTTTCAAAGAATATCTCGCCTGTTATGCTGTCCAGAAGCAAAAGGCTGCAAGCTTCTGCGTCAAGCAGCTCGGTAGCTGCTTCTACAGCCTTCTTTTTCACCCTGCTCGAATCGCGGGTTGAATTAATGAGAGATGTAATGTCCATAAATATATTGAGTTCCCTATCCTTCTTTCTTAACAGAGTTGTCATTTTAAATATCCCTTTCTTTAAAATTTATCAATGTTAAATGGATTATGTAGAGATAATGTTCTCAAGTAAAGGTAAATTTCACATTCTGTCATATCGGGCTATGTGAAAGGTCTTGCAACTTATTGACTGAAGAAGATTTCTCTACCAAGACATCGGGATGCAGAATGACATGAGGTGGAAAGATCGTGCTTGCAGATCGCAGCACAAAAAAATATATATAATAAATTGATATAATACCGTATATTATATGCCAATAATTAATATTCATTTCTTGAAATATTTATATGCAGAGTAAAGAAGTAAGACAGTTATTTCTGGATTTTTTCGGACAGAAAGGACATGAGATTGTCCCCAGCTCGTCTGTTCTTCCGCAAAAAGACCCTACATTACTGTTCACAAATGCGGGCATGGTCCAGTTCAAGTCGGTTTTCCTCGGAGATGAGACCAGGCCGTACAAGCGGGCGGCAACCTCCCAGAAATGTCTCAGGGCCGGAGGCAAGCATAATGACCTCGAGAATGTGGGAAGGACCTCAAGACACCATACTTTTTTCGAAATGCTGGGGAATTTTTCTTTTGGGGACTATTTCAAAAAAGAGGCTGCTGAGTGGGCATGGGAGTTTTTGACAGAGTGGGTAAAACTGCCCGCAGACAAACTCTGGGTTACTGTTTACGAAGAAGACGATAAAGCAGAGGAAATATGGAAAAAGCATGTTGGTGTGTCTAATGAGAGAATTTTCAGGCTTGGGGAAAAAGATAATTTCTGGCAGATGGGAGACACGGGGCCATGTGGTCCCTGTTCAGAGATCCTGATAGACCAGGGAGCTGAGCTTAGTTGCGGTAAACCTGAGTGCCGGGTGGGTTGTGACTGCGACAGGTATCTTGAAATCTGGAACCTTGTCTTTATGCAATATAACAGGGATGTATCAGGAGAACTGACTCCATTGCCAAAGCCCAGTATAGACACAGGGATGGGGCTTGAGAGGCTTACTGCGGTGCTCCAGGGCAAGGTCAATAACTTTGATACTGATCTTTTTATTCCGATAATTCAGCAGATTGAAAAGATTTCGGGTAAAAAATACGGTTCAGATTCTTCATTAAACATTTCGATGAGAGTTATTGCGGACCATATGCGGGCATCGGCTTTTGTGCTGTCCGAGGGGCTGGCCCCATCGAATGAAGGAAGAGGATACGTATTGAGAAGGATCATAAGGCGAGCTGCAAGACATGGTTTCATGCTCGGCATCGAGGGACCTTTTCTTTTTAATTTGCTGGATTCTGTGTATGAAATGATGGGCAGAACATATCCTGAATTACTCGAAAGCTCCGAGATGAACAAAAAAGTCCTTAAGCTGGAGGAAGAGCGGTTTGCACATACGCTGTCATCGGGCATGATGATACTTGACAAAGTCATTAGTGATATTAAATCTTCTGGAAAGAATACAATCCCGGGCACCGAACTTTTCAAGTTATATGATACGTATGGCTTCCCGGTTGATCTTGCTAAAGACATTGCTGAAGACAATAGTCTGAGCATAGATGAACCGGGGTTTAATAAAGAAATGGAACTGCAAAAGACCAGAGCAAGGGCATCCTGGATCGGTGGAGAAGAAGAAGTGTCAGGAGTATATAGAGATATTCTGCAAAAGTCAGGGCCAACAAAGTTTCTTGGCTATGAAGCATTACAGTCTGACAGTAAAGTGATTGCATTGATTAGAGATAGTCAGCCTATCGATGAAGCCAGGGAAGGGGAACAGATAGAAGTAGTACTTAATAAGACACCTTTTTACGGAGAATCCGGCGGTCAGGTTGGTGACAGCGGTACCATCAGGACTGATGGTAAAACTATACATGTACAGGACACAAAAAAATTTCACGGACTTACACTCCATATAGCTACAGTAAAAAGAGGTTCTTTGAAAACCGGAACAGATGTTTCTGTATCAGTGTCCGAAGATAGGAGAAAAGCCATAAAGCGTAATCACACAGCCACTCATCTGCTTCATGCCGCATTAAAGGCGATCCTTGGGGATCACATTAAACAGGCAGGCTCTCTTGTGGCTGATGACAGATTGAGATTTGACTTTACGCACTTCTTCCCGGTTAATGAGCAAGAATTAAATGAAATAGAAGAGATTGTAACTAAAAACATAATTGCAAATATTCCTGTTAGTGTTACAGAGTCATCCCTTGATGACGCGATCGCCCGGGGAGTAGTAGCACTTTTTGGCGAAAAGTACGGGGAAGAAGTAAGAATCGTAAAAGCAGGCGATTTTTCGGCCGAACTCTGCGGAGGTACGCACTGTGATGCTGCAGGGGAAATAGGCCCGTTCATTATATTATCCGAAGGGAGTGTAGCATCGGGGATAAGGAGAATAGAGGCTATTACCGGTTTTCATGCAGTTAATTTGCACAGGATGCGTGAAGTTGAATTACGAAAGGCATCCGGGCTGCTTAAGGTCAATGAACTGAAGGTGTCAGAAAAAATAAAAAAAATCATTAAGAACTTAAAAAAACAGGAAAAAGAAATCGAGACGATCAAACAAAAGTCAGCTGTAAGCAATATCGATAAAATCCTTGATCAAGTTGTAAGAATAGACGGCATAAAGGTCCTCTCCCATAAAGCAGACGGACTTGATATGAAATCACTTCGAAATCTCGCTGATTCACTTAAGAATAAGATGGGCCCGGGTGTTATTGTGCTCGGCTCTATTTCAAACAGACAGGCTTTTTATGTTTCTTCTGTTTCAAAGGACCTCGCATCCCTTTTTCACGCAGGTGAACTTCTAAAGGCTGTTACAGGAGGTAAAGGCGGCGGCAGACCTGATATGGCTCAGGGCGGAACAAAAGATGCATCAGGCATAGATAAAGCGATCTCTTCGGTAAGTGATATAATTAAGAATGAGTTAAGAGATAAGAGTTAAGATATATACATGATAATCTTGACTCATAACTTCAGACTCTGAACTCTCATTTAAAATGGAGGTTATAATGACCATTAATGATATCATGCATAAGGCATTAATGGCAGGTCTTGGTGTTCCCGAAAAAATGAAAGAAGTGATCGATGAACTCGTAAAAAAAGGGGAGTTAAGTGAATCACAGGGTGCCCGGCTTGTAAAGGAATGTTCTGACAAAGTCAGTCAAACAGGAGAAGATATTAGCAGGAATATATCCGATTTGATTGGGAAAACCCTTGAGAAGATGCATGTCCCGTCAAAAGATGAATTTGAAAAACTTAATAGAAAAGTTTTGTCTTTATCTTCACGGGTCAAAAAGATCGAGGATCGGAAAAGTAATGATAATTAACTGAGTTATGTCAAATATATTATGGCTATAACAGGTTTCCTTAAACTCTGGCAGACATACAAGAATATCACCCGTATAAAGCAGATCGTTAATGTATTTCTCAAGCACGGTTTCGGACAGTTCATTGATCAGTTAAATCTGCACCGCTTTATTCCACTGAGAAAAAGGCTGAAAATATTCAGTCACTGGAAGGATGTAGAAAAGCATACCATTCCTGAAAGACTGAAGATGGCCTTTAGTGAACTCGGGCCTTCATTTATAAAACTTGCACAGATCCTTTCTTCAAGGCCTGACCTTTTAACAACTGAATACGCTGATGAATTCAAAAAACTTCAGGACAAGGTTCCGCCCTTCCCTTCTGATCAGGCCAGGCAGATTATAGAGTCGGAATTCAACATATCAATGAATGAGGCATTTTCAGACTTTGAAGTATCTTCTATCGCCGCTGCATCCATAGCCCAGGTACATAACGCAACTCTCAGGTCAGGAGAAAAAATCATAGTGAAGGTTCAGAGACCACAGATTCGTGAAATTATCGAAACAGATATTGTAATCCTGGGAGCGATTGCAAAACTTTTACTTAAGTATATTCCTGAAAGTAAATTTTTTGATCCTGTCGGAATAGTAAACGAATTCGCAAGATCAGTAAGAAAGGAACTGGACTTTATTGCTGAGGCAAGGAATGCCCAGCTGTTCAAAAGAAATTTTGCTGACAGCAATGATATATATATTCCTCAGGTTTATCCAGACTTGTTATCCGGAAAAGTCATTATTATGGAAAGGCTCGAAGGAGTAAGAATTGATAATCTCGATGGAATAGCATCTCTTGGATTCGACAGAAAGGTTATTGCGAAAAAAGGGGTGGATGCTTACTTCCAGATGATATTTGAAGACGGTTTCTTCCATGCAGATCCCCATCCGGGTAATATTTTTGTAATGCCAGACGGCAAAATCGGCATTATGGATTTCGGCATAGTCGGATGGTTAACACCCGAAATCATCGAAAACCTTGCCAGCGCCTTTCTCGCAATTTTAAACAAAAACTTTGACAGGCTGGTTGACCTATATATAGATCTCGGCCTGGTCTCTGATGAAATTGATATCACTGTCTTTAAAAAGGAGTTCAGGGCTGATCTTATATATCTTCTGGAGCCTCTTTACGACATCTCAATTTCAGAGGTAGACTTTCCGGAATACCTCGAGGCTCTCACTCATCTCGTAATCAAACACGGACTTAAGGTGCCTTCAGACTTTCTTTTAATGAACAGGACCATACTGATCGTGGACAATATCGGCAGGCAGCTTGATCCATCATTTAACCTGATATCGGCTGCAGAACCTTATGCCGCCGATATGCTGAAGAAACGCATGAGTCCTCAAAGAATGATCGACAAGTCAAAAGAGAACTTAATAGAGATAGGTAACCTTTTAATAGACACACCAAAACAGATTAACAGGCTGTTAAAGAAGACCTTAAGGGATGATATCAGTTTTAAAATTGATCCGCTTGGAATGAATAAATTAATTAAAGACATTGACCGCTCAAGCAACCGTATAGCCTTCAGCCTTGTAGTTGCGGCGATTATCGTTGGATCGTCCCTGCTTGTTCAGTCAGATATAGGCGGCAAAATATTTGGCCTGCCCACAGTGGGTGCCATAGGATTTATGGTCGCAATAATATTGGGATTAAGGCTTCTTATATCCATTATAAGGTCAGGGAGGCTGTAACATGTTTTGGGTTATGCCCAATTGAACATAGATGAACATATAACACATATTATTCACTTGGCAAAGCAGGTATCCAAAAAAAACGGTTTGAATACGGCAACATTAATTAATATAAAACACATCTATATAATTTTTAATATGCACAGTGTGTATCTGAACTCAGATCGGTAAAAGCCGCTCCCAAAACGTTTTTTTTGGATACCTGCTTTGCTCAAGATATTCATGAATAATGTAGGCTAATCTATTTTTTTGAGGAGGAATATTTATGACAATAGATGAACTTAAACAGTACTGCAATGATGAGTTTAATAATATCGACAGGGTAATGAATGAACTCTTCTCTGTTTATGATCCCTCAAAACCTGAGTATTCCATAGCTAATCAGGCAGCTATCGGTGCCCTGATGTTAAACGTTTACACTGGAATCGAAATCATTCTGAAACAGATGCTCGTCTTTGATAAGCTTAATATAGAAGATTCGCCGGGGTGGCATGAGAAGGTACTTCGGAAAGCGGGTGAGATAGGAATACTGCCACTTGATCATATGCAAATGTTATCCAGGTATCTGGCTTTCAGAAATTATTTTATGTACACCTATATATTTAATATTAAATGGGAAGATATGAAAGCCCTTGTTGACGCATTGAAGGATCTGGTAACTAAAACCCGTTCAGAAGTTGACGAGTATATGCAGACTATCTGAAATTTTGGCGCCCTCACATTTTCAGCAGCTCCCTTTTATTCCATATAATAGTAAGCGTGCCCAGCAGACAACAGCTCGCAGTAATTAACAGGGCCTTCTGTGTACCAATATAATGGGCAAGGCTACCGACCGCAAAGTTTCCCAGGGGGGCCATACCCAGAAACATTGTTGTAAACGCGCTCATAACCCTGCCCCTCAGTTCATCCGGAACTGCAAGCTGAATTATACTGTTTGCAGTAGCTATCTGGTTAATGGCTCCCAGTCCAATAAAAAAAAGCATAGCATATGATATAACTACAGAAGTTGAAAGCGAAAATAGCAGCAACGCCGTTGAGAATGTTATTCCTGCGGTTGCCATTACCATTCCCTTTTTTGAACTGTCGCCCTTTATCGCCAGGCTCACAGCACCCGTAAATGCTCCGGCTCCAGCACATCCCATTAATATTCCGAGTCCTTTTGCTCCCGTTTTCAGTATGTCCCTTGCATAAACAGGCAGAAATGAGATGTACGGAAAACCGAAAAAACTTATGATACCGACAGATATTAAAAGTATGTAAATATTCGAGTGGTGAATAATATATGAGATCCCTTCCTTGAACTCTTTTAGCACACCCCTGTTGTGATTTGTTTTTATCTCGCCAGTTTCGAATCTCATCTGTATAAGCGCTATAATCATCGCAAAAAACGTCATGGTATTAATGAAAAAACATGAAGCCAGGCCGAGAGGACCGATAATGAATCCGGCTATTGCCGGACCGATCATTCTCGCTGCATGAAAGGCTGATGAGTTAAGCGCTATTGCATTTAACAGGTTTGCCCTTCCAACCATTTCTATCAGAAAGGACTGTCTTGTGGGAATCTCGATCGCATGAATAGTGCCGATAAGAAATGCGATGATGAGTATGTGCCATACAGCAACTATTCCGGTAGCAACCAGCATCGCAAGAGTAAAGGCAAAAAACATCAGAAGAACATGAGTAATCAACATAATTTTCCTCTTTGGATACCTGTCGACGAGGACCCCCCCGGCCAGTGTAAAAAGAAGAATCGGCAGTGATGCTGCAGTACCCGCCAGTCCGAGAAAAAAAGGTGAGTCCGTAAGCTTGTAGACCAGCCACCCCTGAGCAGCCTGATGCATCCAGGTACCTGTCAGAGATATCATCTGCGCAAACCAGAACAATTTAAAGTTTCTGTGGCTGAGTGCTGATAGAGGCTGGAAATTCGGCATAGTTTACAATGATACCATATGAGGGAAATGACGAACCGCAATTATGGTATAATTCTATCCGTGATATCATGCACACGATTTACAGTATGTATAGTTCTTCTTTTATTTTTTTATATTATTTCCTGTAAGCAGTCTGTTTCCGAAAATAACACCAGACTCAAAGTCCTCACGACTGTTGCGCCAATTTTCAGCTTTACAAAAAACATTACAGGTAACGCAGCAAGTGTCGAAAACCTTTTACCTTCAGGGGCAGGCCCTCATGAGTATTCTCTGAGTCCTGACGATGCTAAAAAAATCGCACAGGCAGACATAATCATCATCAATGGTGTCAATCTCGAATCATGGCTCGATAAGCTTACTGGTTTCCCGGAAAATTCATCAAGTTATCATGTGATAGATTCCAGTTCAGGAATCGAAATTATTGATAATGACCCACATATATGGCTCTCTCCACTGAATGCAATAATTCAGGTGAAACGTATCAGGGATGGTCTTATAAAGGCCGACCCTGAAAACAGAAAATTATATAAAGATAACACTGCTGCATATATCAAACGCCTCGAAATACTTGATAAAGAAATCTCAGATGAAATAAGCGGCTGGAAGAGAAAAGATTTTGTAGCTTTTCACCCCGCATTTAGATATCTTGCAAAAGACTATGGATTAAATATGACTGCAGTTATTCAGGAGTCTCCTGAGACAGAGCCATCTCCAAGACATATTACAGAGGTCATTGACACAATAAGATCAAGAGACATTAAATCCATATTTACAGACTCAATGACAACTCACAAGATAGTTCGATCAATAGCGGCTGATCTTAATCTACAGGTATACAGTCTCGATACTATGGAAACTGGCAACTCCGGTAAAGAGTATTATGAAGATAGAACGAGGGCAAACATATCGCTCTTTAAAAAAGCTTTAAACTGAGGGAAAAATGGATGCATTGAAAGTAGAGAATCTTTGTGTAAAGTCCGGGGGGCGGCATCTTTTAGAAAATATCACTTTCTCGGTTGACGAAGGCAAAATAGTTGCGATTATCGGTCCAAACGGTGCAGGAAAGACCACTCTTATTAAAGCGATCCTCGGCCTCGTTCCATATGATACCGGCTCGGTAACTCTTTTCGGACGTCCGCTGAAGCATAATAAGCTGCCTGTCAGGGTTGGGTATGTTCCCCAAAGACTCCAGTTTGACAGATCATTCCCTATGACAGTCTCGGAGCTTTTGAGTTTTACGCTCCCTCCCTCTTATAAGTTTCCGCTTCATCAAAAAAAGGATGAGAAAGAAAACATAAGCAGACTTCTTGAAACTGTCGGTGCACATGAACTTATGTATCGGAGCGTAGGGAGCCTGTCAGGAGGTGAGCTTCAGAGAATTATGATCGCAAAGGCGATTGTCAATGATCCTGAAATCCTCTTTCTGGACGAGCCGGCATCGGGTGTTGATATAGAAGGCCAGGAAAGGTTTCATGATCTGGTCAAGCGTCTGAATAAAGAAAAAAATCTGACTGCGATCTTAATCTCTCATGATTTAAATGTAGTTTACCGTTTTGCTGATGATGTGCTCTGCCTGAACAGGAAACTCGTATGCAGCGGCAGGCCGGAAGAGGCGCTTACAGATGATGTAATAAAGAGTGTATATGGTGAAATGATGGGGGCATATATTCACAGCTGTCATGAACATGATTAGTGAATTCCTGACATATCCGTTCATACAAAGGGCCTTGCTGGCTTCGGTTATGGTTGGCGTGCTCTGCCCTTTTGTTGGAAACTTTGTTGTGCTCAGGAAGATGTCTTTTTTCTCTGATGCGATATCTCATTCAGCATTCGCCGGTATAGCCGTAGGTGCGGTGATAGGCATAGACCTTTCAATATCGTCTGTTGCTGTTGCTATCCTTATTGCGCTGCTCATTGCGTTTCTCTCTGAAAAAACGAGTCTGTCACACGACACAGTTATAGGGATTGCATTTTCAGGTGCGATCGCAACAGGTATGCTTATTATCGGCACGCTTAAAGGTTACAGAGCTGACATGTTCGCATTTCTCTTTGGAGATATTCTTGCAATCACAAACAGCGACCTGTTGCTGATTTTCATTATAGGCATATTGACCATAGCGATTCTTCTGACATTTTTTAAACCCTTTCTCCAGATTACATTTAACAGAGACCTTGCACGTGTTGAAGGTATAAACGTGAGGCTTTTTGAATACCTGCTATTTCTTATAATCGCGGTTGTAATAACTGTCAGCCTTAAAATAATAGGCATAATACTCGTAACATCTCTTCTCATAGTGCCGGCTGCTTCAGCAAAAAACATTGCATCAAGCATGAGAAGACTTTTTGCACTGTCCTGCGTCTTTGGTGTTATTTCCGGGGTTGTCGGCTTGATTGGTTCTGTTTTTCTCAACACATCATCAGGGCCGACTATTGTACTGGTCAGCATAGGGATATTTTTTCTGACAATGTTAAGCGGTCACCAGTCTGATGAATAACTGAAATCAGCTTTCACATTGCAGATTATTGTTGCCGGCCAGTATATTGCCTGTTTGCGCAAGTAAGCAAATATGAATTAATTATAAGTCCAATGAATATATTTTATTGGACAATATAACATATTTATGTAATAATCTTGTCAAATAATAACGAAGCATTCTTTCAGGGGGGGAGTATGGAAAAAAGATCTGCAGATAGAATCGCTACGAACCGGAAAATAAAATTTTCCTTCCACAATGAAATATTTTCAGGCACAGTAATAAATATGTCTGAAAATGGCATGTTTCTTAATTCCACAGCTTTTTTTCATGACACACATGTGTTTGGTGTTTCTATTCACGACAGACATACAGTTCTCTCCATGTCTGTTTTGGCGCGACGACACTTACATCCACGAGGATTT
>CAYPIT010000022.1:0-17661 GCA_964410825.1 uncultured Nitrospiraceae bacterium | reverse complement strand
CCCTGGCAAGACCTTTTGATTTCAACATTTCAACATCGCGTAAGAAGCCAAATGTCCTTGCAGGCGCAAGTTCGTTAATAAACTGGGTTGTTGTTACATCAATTCCCATCTTTTGTTCACCAAAAGCGGGATGGGTGTAAAAAAGACGATAGGTTACTCTTGTTCCACTATACGGTGTAACTGCAATCTGGCATGGCCCTTCCTTGACAACTATAGGTTCCAAAATCCTAATACAGGGAATAACCTTGGCCTGTTTTGCTATCCCGGCATTAATTATTTCTGTAACAAAGGGCAATGCGCTTCCGTCCATAATTGGCACTTCTGGCCCATCAAGTTCGACAAATACATTATCAACATCTAATCCGGCAAAAGCCGCTAAAAGGTGTTCAACCGTGCCTACCTTGACTCCACCCGAAGTGAGGGTAGTTGCAAACATAGTGCTGGAAACCGAGTTTATATTGGCCTTTATCTTCACATCACCCTTGTCGGACCTGACAAAAACAATGCCGGTATCCTTCAAAGCGGGCTTGAGTTTCATATTTATGTCACGACCTGTATGAAGCCCTTTTCCGTTTAGACATATTTCTCTTTTTAACGTATTTTGGAGTCGCATAATCTCAGTTTATAAGCAAATTAAATACCAATTAAATTAATCTTAATAATCAACAGGTTATATTTCTTATCTGTATCATTAATACATCTATAGTGTCTCCATTCCGCACAATTCATACTTCTCCGCCGACAACCATTTCAGGAATTCTGACAGTCGGCATTGCATCAGAAACTGGAGCACCCTGCGCATCCTTGCCGCAGGTTCCTATAGCAAAACCTATATCATTCCCGATTCTATCCATGGATTTTAGAATTTCAGGTCCGTTTCCGATAAGTGTGGCCCCTCTTACAGGTTCCCCTATCTTTCCTTTTTCTATTAAAAATCCTTCAGAGACTTCAAACACAAATTCTCCGGTAACGGTATTAACCTGTCCTCCGCCCATTTTTTTTACGAAAAATCCCTTTTCAACAGACCTGATTATCTCTTCCGGATCACCTTCACCTGATTCAATAAACGTGTTGGTCATCCTCGGAATCGGCCTGCACTTATAGGACTGTCGCCTGCCATTGCCGGTTGATGAAATTTTATCCTTCATCGCTGTTATTCTACTGTGCATATATCTCTTAAGAATCCCCTTCTCAACCAGAACAGTCCTCTGAGAATTGATGCCCTCATCATCAAACCTGAGCGATCCTCTCCTGTTCGGTAACGTTGAATCATCAACAATAGTAACCAGGGGCGATGCTATCCGCTGCCCGATCTTATCTGTATATACTGATAAACCCTGTTGAACCAGATCAGCTTCCAGACCATGACCAACCGCCTCATGTATCATAGTTCCTCCAGCCTCTGCCGAAATGATAACAGGCATTCTTCCTCCTGATATCTTTCTGGCACTTAACATAACAACAGCCTTTTTTGCCGTCCTGATTGCCATTTCTTCAAAAGGATTTTCATCAAACAGCTCAAAACCCATTAACCCGCCAACCGGCTCATATCCGGTCTGCAACAGATCTCCCTCAGCCGCAATAATATTAATTACACCAAGAGTATGAATGCGCTCATCTTCCGCAATAGTTCCGTCAGATGAAGCAATGCAGACATTCTGTGTCGAATCCCTGTACATTATGGATGCCTGTTTGATTTTTGAACTCACACTATTGGCGGCCCTGTTCGCGCACTCTATAAGATGGATTTTCTTTTTCACTTCAACATCATCAGGATTATATTTTATATTAAAGTCAACATCCGGTTTTGCCATTGTAAGATCAAAATTAAATTCTTTACGGTCATCTTTATTCTTAACAGCACTGCTCACCGCCTTAGCAACAGTGAAAAGAGAGTCTTTCGAGAAGTCATTGCTGTATGCATACGCAGAGTTATCTCCAAAAACTACCCGTATACCGATACCCGAATCAACACCTGAGATAACTCTATCAATCTTGTTATCTTCCAGCTGTATTAAAAGAGGCTTAGTATTTTCCACATATACATCAGCGTAATCCCCTCCATTTGAAAGGGCTTTCTTTAAAAGTCCTGCTAATGTTCCATGGGGTATTTTTTCCATTGTTTCGATCTGTAAAATTTAGTAGAGTATATAAAAGATACAGGTCTTAAATGTAGCAAAAGGAGGGTAATATGTCAAAAATAGGCGTAATCGGCGGCAGCGGACTCTATGATATCAAAGGGTTCATTCTAAAAGGCAAAAAAACAGTTACCACTCCTTTTGGCAAACCATCAGAACAATATTTGATCGGTAACATAGATAAGACAGAGATCGTTTTTCTGACCCGCCATGGGAAACATCATAACATTCCCCCTCATATGATTAATTACAGGGCTAATATCTGGGGATTTAAAAAACTTGGCGTCGAAAAAATAATATCTGTCTGTGCAGTGGGAGGTATAAAGAAGAGTCTGAAACCGGGAGACATTGTAATTTTAGACCAGATTCTCGATATGACAAAAAATAGAAAGTCTACATATTATGAAGGTAAAAATGGCGTCATTCATGTAGATTTTACAGAACCGTATTGTCCTGAGATCCGCCGAATACTGCTGAAAGCAGGCAAAAAAAGCGATGTTAATCTGAAAAATGGAGGCACATATGTAGCTGTTGAAGGTCCAAGGCTTGAAACCGCATCCGAAATAAAGAGTTTTGGCATTTTTGGCGGGGATGTTGTAGGCATGACAGGGATGCCGGAGGCTTCACTCGCAAGAGAATTAGAAATATGCTATTCATGTATTTCAGTAGTTGCAAATTATGCCGCTGGGATAAAGAAAAAGAAACTGACTGTTACAGAGGTGATGGATGCTATGCAGGGCTCTAGAGAAAGGATTAAACGTCTGATGAAAGTAACATTCTCCCTCATTTCGAAGCCCGGTAAATGTCAATGCGGGAATGCCCTGAAAGAGGCAAAGATATAAGAATTACGGATGAATTCTTACAGCCTCCTTTTGTTGACAGGAGACAGTCAATCGTTTAATCTAAACTTGAAATGGTTGAATTTTCATCAAAAAAGTTCCGCTATATCAATATTCTGATTGTTTTTCTTATAGTGCTTGCCTCTTTGCTGGTTGTACGCAGCATTGTTTATACCTCTTTATCAGAGAATGACTTATCAAAACCGGTCATTGACAGATTAAAAAGCGAACCTCACAAATCAAAAAGGAAAAGCATCATGCATTATTCTTCAATACTCGAAAAAAATCCTTTTGGTGCTCCCATGAAACTCCAGCCAATTGCTGTTGCGCTGGAGAGTGAAACTGAAGAATTTGGCACACTCACTGACCTTGTTCTTGTCGGCACTGCTGTAGGACCGCGTCATCTGAGTTACGCTGTCTTTGAGGATAAAGCCGGATCAAAAGCCAGCGGGCAGGAAATCTTCACTTACGGCGAAAATATCTTCTCTTATGGAGTCCTGAAGGGAATATACCCATCATCAGTCAATATAGAAAGGGAGTCTAAAATATATACACTCACAATATCATCTGAAGAAAACAAATCTTCAGCAAATAGACAGCAGATGCAAAAAGCCAAAACCGAGCAAGCCTTATTTGCAAAAAAAATAGGTGAAAAACGTTATCTTCTTGACAGCAGAAAAGTACAGCAGTCACTTGAAAACCCACAGCATATATTGACTGACGCCCGGTTGTTGCCTAACATTCGTGACGGCATGCATGAAGGTTTCTCGATTAGCGAGGTAGTTCCGGGTGGATTGTATAATAACCTCGGTTTAAAAAATGGGGACATCCTTCTCAGGATAAACGGTCTGAAGATATCGAATCCGGAAGTGGCCATCCAGGCTATGTCAGCCTTAAAGGGTATGAACGAAGTCAATCTTGATATAATAAGAAAAGGGGAAAACATGTCCATGCGATATCAGATAAGGTAACTTTTAAATCCTCGATTGACAATGGTCATTTTGAAAATCGATAATTCATGAAAAATCAAAAAAATGCTAATATATGCCGATATATAAAGAGGTTATGGACAGATGCATGAAAACAACTAAATTCATTATTATTATCATATGCTTTTCGCTTACTGCTTTCATTTTTGATGCTGCATCTCTGGCAAGTGATCCGAAAGGTCAAACTAATATGTCCCGCGCAGATTCCCGGATTACGTTTAATTTTGTGGATGTTGAAATATCGGCTGTCATTAAATTTATAAGTGAAATAACCGGATACAATTTTATTTTTGATGAAAAAATTCACGGGAAAATCACAATTATCGCGCCTACGGAACTCTCTGTTGATGAATCGTTCTCCCTGTTTACGTCAGTATTGAATCTCAAAGGTTTTACTATTGTTCCGACCGTTTTCAATACA
Organism: uncultured Nitrospiraceae bacterium; assembly: GCA_964410825.1. Classification (GTDB taxonomy): domain Bacteria; phylum Nitrospirota; class Thermodesulfovibrionia; order UBA6902; family UBA6902; genus CAZVHL01. The sequence continues at coordinate 13,274 of CAYPIT010000022.1, read as the reverse complement.
TATAAAATAATACCTTCTTCATTGGCAAAACAGGCTGGAATTATACATACGGATGAGAAAATCCCTGTCAATGAAAGGTACATTACGAAGTTATTGCCAACAGAGCATGTTAAAGCCGAAGACACTTTACAATTCCTACGTCCGGTGGTATCGAGAGATGGACATATTTCAGCGTTTGGACCTGGCAACCTGCTGCTTGTTGTTGACTCTGCACTTAATATTGACAAAATTGCCGCAATCCTTAAATTGATTGACAAGCCCTCAATTAAAGAGGAACAGGCCCGGATAAATGTCCATTTTCTTGAGTATGCTGATGCTACAGACCTTGCGAAAGTATTGCAGGGAATAATTAAAGATTTAAAGACACACTACAAAACTGCTCGCAGGCCCAAAAAAAACGGTCAGCCTCAGCAATCTTCTGTTTTAAGTGTTACTCCTGACAAGGCGACCAACTCTCTTGTTATTGTCGCTTCTCCGGAAGATTATAAAAATCTCGCCAAGGTAATAGAAACTCTCGACAGGAAGAGAAAACAGGTGTATGTTGAGGCAATGATTATTGAAGCTTCTATAGACAAACTCCGTGATCTGGGGGCAAAGTGGCGTCTCACTGCAAGACATGGGGGAGAACCGGTTGTGATAGGGGGATTTGGAAATGTCAGCACAAGCACAATTCTTGACATTATTACCGGTCTTACAGGATTTTCAACCGGCGGAATGGGTAATTTCCTTGATATTCCGATAACATCTGTTAGTTCGAGCGGAGCGCTTACGAGTCAGACACTTACATCTCCGGGATTTGCAGCGCTGTTCAGTATGAACGAATTCAAAGACGCTGTTAATGTTCTCTCAACTCCTCAGATACTTACATCTGATAATGAAGAAGCCGAGATACTGGTTGGTGAAAATGTGCCGTTCATTTCAGCAAGAACTGATGCAGCTACTACTAACAGTATTTTGAACTCTATAGAGAGGACTGACGTAGGTATAAAATTAAATATAAAACCACAGATAACAGAGGGAGATTACGTTAAACTCGATATATTTCAATCGATCGAGGCAGTTAAAGATGCATCAGATAATGTCCTTACAACTGTAGGTCCAACAACGACAAAGCGCGCAACAAAGACATCAGTTGTTGTTAAAGATGGACGCACTGTAGTTATCGGCGGGCTCATGCAGGAGAGAGAAGAAGAATCAGTTAGAAAAACTCCGATTCTGGGAGATATCCCGATTCTGGGATGGCTGTTTAAATTCAAGAGTGTGACAAAAACCAAAAACAATCTTCTCGTTTTTTTATCACCGCATATAGTTAAAGAGTCTCCACAAATAGAAGGAATCACAGAAGGAAAGTATACGGAATTCATGGAAAAAGAAAAGTTTTACAATCGGGGTGAACTTCTGATTAAATTTAAAGAAGGGACGTCACGAGACAAAGTGGAGGAGATACTTTCCCGCAATGGTGCAACAGTTATCAAATATTTCCAGGAGATTAATGTCTATCTTGTTAAAATTAAACACAGAAAGGAAATTGAAGATGTGATTAAAAAATTTACATCTATTCCTGATATCCTCTATGCAGAGCCAAATTATAAATTCAAATTACAGAAAAGTCCCTCCGGCCCAAAGCAAGACTCTGATGAAAATCAGCGTGCGCCTTCAATGAATCACAATAAGTCCGACATTACCATCAAACAGAATCCATCTGTTTCTCTTCAGGTCCCCCCTAAAAAAAAAATTGATGCCATCAGTCTGACTCGTGATACCTTTTCGGCTAATGTCACAGAATCCCGGCAGGTTCATGATACAGAAAATATAAAGTTACAGAAAACTGAGCATTTGCTATCTTTAAAAAAGACCCTGACAGATATGACTCGAAACGATAAATATCTGATCCAGGTCGGCGCCTGGCGAAACATTGAATTTGCTGAGGAAGCACTGGAAAAATTGCGATCCAGTTATCCTGAAATATATATTGTCAAAGAGGACAACTTTCACAAGGTGAGAATCCCCGGCATAATGACTAAAAAGCAGGTCTCGATCATATCAGCGGACATAAAAGAAAATTTTAATTTAAGCGTCATATTGGTCCAAAAGAGAGAATAGAAAGCAGATGCAACAGAAAACATGGAAACTGTAGACCAGATAAGAGACGAAGATATAGAATTTTCACTTCTCAATGATTTATCTCTATCTTTTGTAAAAGGTAACGTGTTCCTGCCTATGCAAATTCAGGATGATGAACTTATCGGAGCTGTTGCTGACAGCTGCGGAATATTCGCACTTAGAGACCTTGCAAGAAAGCTCAACCTGAATCCTCATCCTGTTCAGGCAGAAGAAAAATTAATCCTTGATGCTATCAACAGGATATACAGCCAGGCGAGTAGAGTAAATGAAGTAATGGGCGAAATCAGGGGGGAAGATCTCTCGATGATCGCAACAGAATTCGAGTCACCAAAGGACCTGCTCGAACTCACTGAAGAAGCTCCCATTATACGGTTGCTAAACGCGCTTTTAATGGAAGCTGTCAAGGAAAAAGCCAGTGATATTCATATAGAACCGTATGAAAAAAATATCGACGTAAGATTCAGAGTGGACGGCATTCTGAATAAAATGTTAAATCCTCCTAAAATTATTCACGACGCACTGATATCGAGAATCAAAATTATCGCCGGACTCGACATTGCAGAAAAGCGGCTTCCCCAGGATGGAAGAATAAACCTTCTTATTGGCGGGAAAAGTATAGACATTAGAGTTTCTATTATTCCGACCGCACTCGGGGAGAGAGCTGTCCTGAGATTACTTGACAGGCAGGCCGGTGTTCTTGGTCTCGAAACGCTTGGGTTTAATGATTCGATTTTGTACTCTTTCAAAAATCTCCTGTTGAGACATAATGGAATAATTCTTGTAACAGGTCCCACGGGCTCCGGCAAAACAACATCACTCTATGCGTCTCTCCTTAAACTTAACACTGAAGACAGAAATATAATTACAGTGGAGGACCCTGTAGAATATCAACTTAATGGAATAGGCCAGATGCATGTTAATCCTAAAATAGGTCTTACTTTTGCATCTGGATTGAGGTCCATATTGAGACAGGACCCTGATATCATGATGGTAGGAGAGATACGGGACCTGGAAACAGCAGAAATTGCGGTACATGCATCTCTGACAGGTCATCTCGTCTTGAGTACACTTCATACGAATGATGCCCCCAGTGCTATTGTAAGACTGAGTGACATGGGGATAGAGCCTTTTCTTATAGCATCGTCTCTTGTCTGTGTTCTTGCGCAAAGACTGGTCAGGGTAATCTGTCCACACTGCAAAGAATCATATTCACCGTCAGAACAGGAATTATCTTACCTGGGAATCAAAAACCCTCCTTCTCAACTCTATCGGGGAAAGGGCTGTGATAAGTGCCTGGAAAAGGGATATCTTGGCAGGACAGGAATTTACGAATTGTTAGAGGTTAAGTCTGATATCAGAGCAATGATTGCAGACAGAAAAGATGCAGGCACCCTGGTAGAAGCCGCCAGAAAGTCAGGTTTTAAGACCTTGCAGGAAAATGCAATCGAAAAAATAACGGGTGGAATTACTACACTGGAAGAAGTTTTGCGATTAACACATAAAGACAGTCAGACTTTTATTTAATTAAATAGCAACTTATGCCTGTATTCAGATATATAGGATATGATGAGGAAGGAACAGAAACCGAGGGAATTATAGAAGCAGATGGCCATAGAGATGCTGTTATCAAGGTAAAGTCAAAAGGTGTTTTTCCAAAAGAAATTAAAGAGGCTATTGCTAAAAAGAGAATACTATTCAAAAAACCCTCTCCATTAATACTTGCCAGCATTACAAGGAGGCTTTCAACATTAATCTCATCAGGCGTCCCCCTTGTAGAGGCGATCGGTGCCTTATCATCCGAGCAGAAGGGGACATGGAGAAATATCCTTACAAATATAAAAGACAGCCTGACTGCCGGCTCTTCCCTCGCCCGTGCCATGCAGGCCCATCCTGCAATCTTTCCTGATTTCTATACAGGAATGATCGCAGCCGGAGAAAGCAGTGGCAAATTAACTGATGTCCTTCAGAAGCTGGCTAATTTTCTCGAAACCGACATAAATATAAAAAACAAAGTTCGAACAGCGCTGATTTACCCGGCTTTTATGGCATGCATCAGTGTAGTAATTTTAATTTTCCTTTTCACCTTCGTTATCCCAAAAATAACAAAGATATTTGAAGACACCTCAACTTCTCTTCCTTTAATTACGGTTATTCTAATATGGATAAGTGCAGCATTTAAAAATTTCTGGTGGTTATTGCTGGCCATAGCTGGAGGTTCCGTAATCTTGTTCAGGAAAGTCAATGAAACAAGAAGAGATATAATTGATTTTTTCCTTCTTAAGGAGCCAACCGGTATTTTAATGGAGCTTTATATGCTACGTTTCACCCTTACTATGAGTTTTCTTCTTTCAGGAGGACTCCCTATATTGCGTGCAATGCAAATGACTTCAAAGGCAACAGGAAATGTTGTACTGGAAAATAAAATAATTGAGGCAAAGGATCTGGTCTCACAGGGTGCCAGGCTTTCGTCAAGTCTTGAAGGGTTTCCCCAGTCAATTTTACAGATAATTTCTACCGGAGAGAAGACCGGGAAATTACCGGAAGTGTTAGAGAAGACAGCCGAGTCTTACGAAGCAGAATTTGACAGAAAACTTCAGCAGGCAATGAGCCTTTTAGAACCTTCTCTTATATTGATAATGGGATTGATAGTCGGATTTATAGTCGTATCTGTGCTCCTGCCTATATTTGAACTGAATCAGGTAATGAGATAAAAGAATGAAACTGAACAGGCTTTCAGGATTTACACTTGTCGAAATCTTGGTAGTACTCGTTATAGTTGGGATTCTTGCCGCACTTGTGGCACCCAGGCTTATCACAAGAGTTGATGAGGCAAGAGTTACAGAAGCCATGATCCAGATAAAGAATTTTGAAACAGCACTGAAAATATTTAAAGCAGACAACGGTTTTTATCCAACTACCGAACAGGGGCTGATGGCATTAGTCGTTCCACCTTTAACCGGACAAATACCTGAGAATTATAGACCCTCAGGATATCTGGCAAAAAAGAGCCTGCCGCCTGATCCCTGGAAAAATTCATATATTTATATTTCGCCGGGTGAGCTGGGCGACTATGATATTATTTCATACGGCGCAGACGGCCTGCCGGATGGAGAAAAGTATAATGCGGACATTTCGAACTGGGATGAATAAAGCTGCATTTACTTTAATTGAACTGGTTATAGTTATTTTCATCATTTCCCTGACATCCGCTTTAATTCTACCAAATCTATGGGGCACCGGCGAAAGAGCGGTGAAGTCTGAGGCAAAACGTATCGGCAATACATTGAGATATGTATACGACGAAGCTATAGGAAAGAAAAGGACATACCTCGTGAAAATTAACCTCGACAGAGATTCATGGGAATTTGAAAGCGAGAACGAATCCAGAAACTTCAAAATGAAAGATAATGTGATGTTCAAAGATATAATAGTTCCGTCATTAGGCGAAATCTCTTTTGGTGAAGTAACGCTTAAATTCGGCCCAATGGGTTCAGAAGAACCTGTATTCATTCACCTGATAAAGAATGAGGCCGAATATACTGTTACTTTTAATCATGTAAACGGCAGGGCCAAAGTTCATGAAGGATATAAATTATGAGGTCAGGGGTTAGAGGTCATGAATCAGGAATCAGGAACAATGAAGCTGGTTTCACTTTACTCGAAATCATGATCGCTATTGCAATTATAGGAATAACGCTTTCTGTCATTCTTCATACCGTTAATTATCATGCCGACATTTTGTATGACAACACTATCACTACACAAATGTATCAACTTGCAAAAGAAAAAATGTATGAACTCGAAAAATCACCGGCAAATACAAAAGGCAGCTTAAATGTTAATTTCACTTTCCAGAATACGGTCTTTGTCTCTGAAGAATCCAATATCATGGAATTAAAAACCGTTGTCAGGGGATATGACAGAGAAGTCACCCTGACCGAGCTTATGATAAAGAAAATCGAATAAGTTAAAAATATGAAACAGACAGGCCAATCTGCCTTTACTTTAATAGAGGTCCTTATCAGCCTTACGCTGCTTACTGTAGTCCTCGGAGCCATATACAGTTCATTTTTCTCAGTTCAGCGCGCATTAGAAAGATTTGACACTATATCTCTGAAATACCATGAGGCAAGAACATCTCTTGATATAATGAGACGTGAAATCGAAAGTGCCTTGATAAAAAACCTTTCAGTTAAGGACAAAGAAAAAGCAAAAGCAGGTTTTATAATCAAAGACAGGGATATATTCGGCCAAAATACATCGTCACTGGATCTTACAGCTTTTTCTTTCAGGGGAAACAGTCTACATATTATTTCATATTATGTAATAGAAAATAATGGGGAATTAACACTGATGAAAAGGGAAGCTCCCGGCATTACTGGACCGAAAGAATTCACTGTAGATATCATCGAAAATATTAAAAGTTTCACTGTTGAGACTCTTTTTAATAATAAATGGGTAAAAACATGGGATGCAGCAGAGGCCGGTAAACTGCCGGACGTTGTCCGCCTGAGCATAGAATTTGATGATAATGGCAAAACCGTTAAGCTTGCAGAATATGCAAAACCGAGAATCGGTACAAAATTGTGATAACAAAAAACCATTCGGTCATCAAAACAGGGCAGAAGTATTATTTAAGTTACCACCCGGCCCGCCCGTCACCACTTGGGAAGGAAAATGGTTCAGTGCTAATTATCACTCTTCTGCTGGTCAGTATCCTCATTGCACTTGTTGTGAATTTTGTATATGCAGTTTTTATTGATACATCTTCTATATCCAACTGGAGCAGTGCCCAGAGGGCTTCTTTCATCGCCCGATCCGGCCAGAACCTGAGCACAGAATATCTTAAAGAGATAAGACAATCCGCTTTTACTTACGAGCGTGAAACCATTATCCCTCTCGAGCATGATTTTGGTCCGGACATCTCGTTGGAAATAAAAGTCGAAGATCAGAATTCAAAGTTCAATATCAACAGTATTGTATATCCGAATGGGTTAACCAACGAGAAGGCCCTGTCTTCCTTGAAAAAGCTGTTTGAATACCTTAAGATTAATTCAGATTTGCCCTTGATAATTGCCGACTGGATAGACCCCGACAGTGAACCACGGCTTTCGGATTCAGAAAACAGCTCTAAAAACACCTTTTTATGGTGTGTAGATGAATTAAGATTTATAGAAGGAATTGATAATAATATCTTTAAGGCAATCAGTCCTTATATAACCGTATACGGGAACAATGAGATAAATATAAACACTGCTGAATTACCTGTTCTCGTGAGTCTCAACAGCGATATGACCGAGGACCTTGCAAAGCGTATCATATATTACAGGGAAAGCTCTCCCTTTGAAAACAAGAATCATATAGTCAGAGTGTCAGGCCTTGAAGCTATCGGTATACAGATACTTGACAGGATTACTGTAAAGGCTTCTAATTTCAGAATTACTGCTCAGGCAACAGTTAAAGAAATTACAAGAATTATAGAGAGTGTCGTAGATTCTTCAATGAATGTACAGTTCTGGAGGGAAGGCTGAATGAAAATCGGATTTATTGACTGGACAGAAGAAGAGCTCAATTTATATGTTTTTGAGAAAAATGGGGACATGCTTGAGCATATCGACAGTAACTCCGTCCCGATAGAGAACGATCTAAACCAGTTATTGATAACATCTCTTATCAAGGATAGCATCGAAAATATATATCTGAGCATTCCCCTGAACCTTTTAACCTTAAGAGAGAAGAGGTTCCCTTTTTCTGACAGGGATAAAATCAGGGACACGATCTCCTTTGAGCTTGAGGGAATTCTGCTCGGCAATATATCTGATTATTCAGTTGAGCATGTAATTATCGAGTCCGGTGATAAAGGCAGCAGGGTAATGGCAGTCTGTCTGGAAAAAGAGAGGCTTTCAGAAATTATAAACGTTTTTTCATCTGCCGGCATAGACCCAAAAGTTGTCACTTCGATTGACCTCTGGTTGTATGGGGGAAAAGCTGAATATATTCTTGGAAAGCCGATTTCTGATAAAATTCTAAGGATAGAAGCTGCAAAACAGGAATTGACAAGTCCTTCAGTTAACCTGAGGCAGGATGAACTGGCCTATACAGGTGATATTGAACGATTTAAGAAAAACCTGAGATCATCGGCAATACTTATCCTGATATTCCTGATAATATTATCTGCTAATTCATTATTTGGATTTACCTCCGCAAAAAATAATAATGTTTCACTTATAAAACAGATTAATGCAATATACAGAAACGTATTTCCCGAAGACAAAAAAATAGTTGATGTAGAACGACAGTTCAGGGGGCACCTGAACAGACTAAAAAATAAAAAAGCATCTCTGGGCGGAATTCCGGTACTTGATATTCTGAGTAAGGTAGCTGAAAACAGCGGCAAAAGCGTTACATTTAATGAGTTTAACGCAGACGGGAAAAACATCGTTCTAAAGGGCACTGCCAGGTCTTTTGAGGATGTCGAATCAGTAAAGAACATGCTGTCATCAGCATTTGAGAACGTACGGGTCACAAAATCAAGCGCTGACGCAGACAAACAGATCGGGTTCACTATAATTATGAAGGAAAAGATTTTATGAGAATCGCAATAAACAGGATATTGCAATTTGACAGGGCACTGTTGTCAATTATATTTTTATGCATATTAGCTCTTATTACTATTATTACTTCGTACGTTTTCACAAGAAACTTCCGGAGCAAGAATACTACCTTAACAAAACAGATAACTGAAATAAGTTCTATGACCGAAGGTGTTATTCAGATGAAGCATCTTGTTGAATCGAGGGAGAAGAAAATGGGGGTAAGCAGGACCAGGGGTATTGTTTCAACTATGGAACAGATCCTGGGAACTCTAAGTCTTAAAGCAAAAGTCATAAAACCCCTGAACAAAAAGAAATTAAATGAATTCATGGAAGAAAATGCTGAGATAGAGATTCAGGATATCGACCTTAACAGCATTGTTAATCTGCTTTATAAAATTGATACTTCACCATCACCTATGAAGATCAATAGCGCTGCAATAAATGCTACATTTGAAGACCCCAACAGGTTTATCCTGAAGTTCACAGTCTCGCTTTTAACTAAGTGATATTACCGTCACTTAATGATAGACAATGAAATTTCGTCACATAATATATACTGCCGTCAGCATACCTTTTTTTCTGATATTGATATGGTTTTTCGCGATTCCTGAGCATTTAATTAAAGAGCAAGTTGAAGGTGTAATTGCAAAATCCGGAAATCGGAACCTGAGTCTTGACATCAGGCAGTTAAGAAAGGGGATTTTCTTTAGTCTGAATGCAGAAAGTCTTTTATTAAAACTTGACAATAAAGATGCTTTAGAAATAACTGATTTTCATGCCAGATTTGCCCCTGGATATCTGACAGACAGAGATGTAGCCTTTAAAATAAAGGGCAAGGTAGGCAGGGGAGATTTAGAGGGCATTATAAGTTTGCCTGCCAAAGGCAAAATAGCAATTGACAGTGCGGCACTCGACGCAATTCCATATATAACCCGCTTTATAACTGATATTCATGGGCATTTATCATCTGACATATATATAAAAGATACTACCGTAAAGACAGAGTTCAAAATTCCGGATCTCAATATTCAGGATTCTGCATTAACGATAATCCCATTAATCAACACGTTTCGTAAAATGCAGGGAGCGATAACATTTAAGGGAACTAATATTAATATTGAGTCTTTAAGTCTGGAAGGTGAAAAAGGATATGCTCGTTTGAAAGGTCATATTGCCAACGGATTAATGGATCTCCTTCTCGAACTTATGCCTGCCACCGACCGGCTCAATGCTATGGAATCAATGCTCATAGGCAAATACATTGTTTCACCAGGGTATTATGTTGTTCCTATTAAGGGAGCTGTTCCTCGTCGATAAGATCAATCTCATGATAACTGTAATACCAGACCTACTCTCTTCCTTCAAACTTTCTGTTAAAATGTAATGCATGATTATAATAGCCCATATTATTCACCCGGCAAAGCAGGATATTTATGAATACTGCAGGTTAGGAATTAAATATGAATAAGGCTGATAAATTATATATGCAGAAAGCTTTAGAGCTGGCAGCCAAAGGAAGCGGCAAGACCAGCCCTAACCCTGTGGTTGGCGCTGTTCTGGTCAAGGGGGGAAATATAATTGCATCTGACTACCACAGAAAAGCCGGAACATCTCACGCGGAAGTTCTGGTACTGAAAAAAGCGGGCAGGAAATCCAGGGGAGCAACTCTTTATGTAAACCTTGAACCTTGCTGTCATACCGAAAAAAAGACTCCCCCATGTACTACCGAGATAATACAGTCGGGGATAAAAAGATTGGTCGTGGCGATGACCGATCCAAATCCCAGAGTCTCCGGAAAGGGGATAAAAGAAATTAAAAAAGCCGGAATTGAAACAAAAGTGGGCATCATGAAAAAAGAGGCAAAGAAACTCAACGAGGCATTTACCAAATTTATCAGGGGGAAAAGTCCATTTGTAATCTTGAAAATCGCTCAAAGTCTTGACGGAAAAATTGCGACCTCCGCTGGCGAATCAAAATGGATAACCAGCGTAAAGGCAAGAGAGCATGTCCACAGATTGCGGAATGAAGTGGATGCATTGCTTGTGGGAATAGGAACAGTAAAAACAGACAACCCGTCTCTCGATTGCAGAATAAAAAACGGCAAAAACCCGTACCGTGTAATCGTCGACAGCTCACTTGAGATATCTTTAAACGCAAAAGTATTAAAGCACAGTGATCGAAAAACTATAATCGCTACTACAAAAATAGCTCCTGAAGATAAAATCGCTATTCTTGAGAAACGAGGCATCAAAGTACTCCTTATCAAGGATAAGGCATCAAAAGTAGATTTGAAAGTCCTGATGAAAAAACTTGGCAGGCTTAATGTGTTAAGTGTCATGATTGAAGGTGGTTCATCAATAGCCGCCTCCGCACTCGCAGACAGGATAGTGGACAAACTCCTGTTCTTTGTAGCCCCCAAAATAATCGGGGGAATAGACGCAATCCCTTCAGTGGGGGGCAAGTCTCCCGAGAGTTTAAAAAAAGCGATAAAGCTAATAAATTTCGAATCGTTAAAAGTTGGAAATGATATCTTGATAGAAGGCTATCTGAAGAAATAATAGTGCTTTAACCTGTATCCCCTTTAGAAAAGTCGACTCGACCCTTTGTAACCAATGAATGAGTGGGGTGCCTTTATATGATTATCGTATCTTTATTTATTATTCCCCCGTTTCCAGTGATTCCGCCAAACTTTTGTTAACTTGCAACACCTTATCAGCATCATTCCCGTTAAGCTCCCAGGAGTAACTGCCGGATGAATTGCGTTTCAATTTTATCCTCACCGGTTTTTGTGGTTTAATCTCCCTGATTGCTGGAAGCTCTTTAAAATCGATATGCTCCGCTTTTTTTTCAGGATCTGTACAAGACAACAGCAAGAATACTGATACAAATAGAATGAACCCGTTCTTAGCCAAAATCCCCCCTAAACAATTTTACAAATAATGTTTGTCTATAAATTCAGTTTTTGTTATTGTCCGGCCCCCTGATCAAGTCAGAGGGCAAGCTTGATTGGACAATCCATACATGTCCTCGTGAAGACGGGGAACCATAATAATCTAAAACACTGGATTCCCCGATCAAGTCGGGGAATGACAGAGTATACAAGTCATAGTTTATGGACAGACAATAACTAATAGCTTTTATATTTATTGGTAATAGGGAAGCGCCTGTCCCTGCCGAAAGCCCGGGCCGTAATCTTAATCCCCGGAGGTGCCTGCCGCCTTTTATATTCAGAATGATCAATCATGGATATAACACGTTTGGCATTTGTCATATCACATCCCATATTAGTGATTTCATCAAAACTGCGGTCCTCCTCGACATACGCTTTCAGTATCGGATCAAGCAACGAATATGGAGGCAGAGCATCGGTATCCAGCTGGTCCTTCTTTAACTCTGCAGAGGGCTCTTTCCACAAGATCCGTTCAGGTATCAACGCGCTGCCCGCCTTCCTGTTTCTCCACTCGCAAATCTCAAAAACCATCGTTTTTGGCACATCTTTTATAACCGCAAAGCCTCCGGCCATATCACCGTATAAAGTAGCATATCCCACGCTCATCTCGGATTTATTCCCTGTTGTAAGCACAAGCCATCCGAGCTTGTTAGAAAATGCCATTAATAAATTGCCCCTGATCCTTGCCTGAAGATTTTCTTCTGTTATATCCGCCTTCCCCCCTTTGAAAAATTTCGAAAGTGTTTTTAAATAGTTATTAAATAAAGTATCGATCGGTATGGTCATAATTTTAATGCCAAGTTTTTTTGCATGCCCGATCACATCTTCATAGCTCTCTTTTGATGTATATACTGACGGCATAAAAATTCCGTGCACATTGTCTTTACCCATTGCATCAACCGCGATTGTAGTAACCAGAGCAGAGTCTATCCCTCCACTCATTCCGACAACAACCCCCTGAAATCCATTTTTACGTACGTAGTCCTCTGTCCCAAGCACAAGTGCACCGTAAATTTCTCCCTGCACTGACAAAGTACGAAATGATCTCTTTCTGTATAGAGGTTTTAATCCCTGATTCATTACCGGACCAATCTTTATTTTCTTCACAGATTCGTCTTTCAGCACAATGGATTGCAGTGTTCGCCTGCCGCCGGCAGTTAACCCCCTGCTACGGCCCTTAACTTTAAGGTCAGCCACAATCAAGCTCTCCCTGAACTGTTCTCCTTTTGCAACAATATTTCCATCTTCATCAGACATGAAACTTCCGCCGTCAAACACCAGCTCATCCTGTCCGCCAACCATGTTAACATACAGAATTGATGCTTCACATTTTGATGCCAGTCTCGAGACAAGGTTCTCCCTGAGCAATGCCTTCCCAATATGATATGGAGATGCGTTAAGGTTGATAATAATACTGGCTCCGCTGAGTGCCTGAACTATCGCAGGACTTTCCTCGTGCCATATATCTTCACAGATAGTCACCCCGATTTTTATCCCGCTCAGATCATAGACAGGATACTTTTTGCCGGCCCTGAAATACCGGTATTCATCAAAGACTCCATAATTAGGTAAATGTTTCTTATGATAGATATCGATCAGCCTGC
>CAYPIT010000021.1:0-17707 GCA_964410825.1 uncultured Nitrospiraceae bacterium | reverse complement strand
TAAAAGAGGCATGCGAAAAATATCCTGGGCAGGTGATTGTGGGTATAGATGCAAAGGACGGCAAGGTTGCTGTAAAAGGATGGGTGGAAATAACGGAACTTGATGCAGTAGAGTTTGCTCAAAACATGGAAGAGTTTGGAATTGCCGGAATTATTTATACTGACATTTCAAGGGACGGAATGCTTACCGGGCCTAACTTAGACGCAATGGCCAAAATGGTCAAATCAGTCAAAGTGCCTGTCATCGCATCTGGCGGTGTCTCGAATATAGAAGATATAAAGAACTTAATGAAGATCGATAATCTCTGGGGAGTCATAACGGGCAAAGCACTGTACTCAGGAGCGCTCGATTTAAAGGAAGCGATAGAGTTAGTGAAAGGTAATACGTGAGAGGTGAGACGTAAACAGTAAGTGTAGGCAGTAGGCAGATGTAGGGGGTTATCGCATGAATCCTTGGCGAGAAAAGCGGGAAAGGCGGGAAATGGAAAGTAAGAGGTAAGACGTGAGAGTTTGAATGCAAGGAGAAATCACTGAAAATGTTGGCGAAACGAATCATACCATGTCTTGATGTCAGGGACGGAAGAGTGGTCAAGGGAGTCAATTTCCGGAACCTTACAGATGCTGGCGATCCTGTTGAAAACGCAAAGTTCTATGACGAAGAGGGTGCTGATGAGCTTGTATTTCTTGATGTCACAGCGTCGCATGAAAAGCGTAAAATTATTCTGGATGTCGTAGCCAGGACAGCAGATGATGTTTTCATGCCACTGACTGTAGGCGGTGGGATAAAGAGTCTTGATGACATAAGAGACCTTTTGAATGCGGGATGCGATAAGGTCTCGATAAATACAACGGCTGTTAATGATCCTTATTTTATAAAAGAAGCATCAGAAAGATTTGGAAGTCAATGTATTGTTGTTGCTGTTGATGCCAAACTGATAAAAGAAGGGATGATATTTGAACCTGATGAACCCTGGTTAAACGATCCGGATTTAAGTGAGGTCAAGCTACAAAACTCTGATGAAAAAAATGTCTGGGCACTCTCGACTCACGGAGGCAGGAAAATGAGGCGTCTCGATGCTGTGAAGTGGGCTAAAAGAATGGAAAACCTCGGCGCAGGTGAAATTCTTCTTACGAGTATGGACAGGGACGGAACAAAAGATGGATATGATATCGCATTGACCAGCAGGATATCCGAAGCGGTCACTATTCCGGTTGTAGCATCTGGCGGGGTAGGAACGCTGGAACATTTAAGGGAAGGGCTTGTTGAGGGGAAGGCTGATGCAGCCCTTGCAGCATCAATTTTTCATTACAGGGAATATTCGGTACTGGAAACAAAAGAATATTTAAAATCCAGAGGTGTGCCGATCAGGCTTTAGATAAAGAGTTTACGCTTCATGTCTTCATCATTAATTCTGGCTTTTTATTCTTCTCTATCCTGTAATAATCCAAAATATGATCTTTAGCAGGATGCACTTTCAGGTAATGGGTTTGCCCACTTTTAAGAACAGAAACATTTACTTCCGGTAAATGCCTGGCATCAGAATATCTTACGCACATTGACGCTGCAGCAGTCACGGCGCTGTCTGTCACAATGCCTCTCAAAACAGTTAATGGACTTCCAACATTTTCTACTCTCAAAAGGTAATCCTCTGAATCATACATTGAGCTAATAATCCCATTTTCTTCTCTGTTTCTTCCAACGATTATCTTGCAATGAGCTGAAAATCTGAAATGTCTTCCTATCCTCAAAAGATTTATATCTTTATATTCGGGATCCGGACTATGTTTTAAAAGGTCTGACAGTCTGTATGAATAAATTGGATCAGTAAGCAGGCACCCTCCAGCAGGGGCAGGGTAGTCTGTCAGCCCTAACTCTTCAGCAAGTGCGATCTGCGGCTTTCGCGAACGTCCTGTAAAATCATAAAGTCTGTTTCTGTTAATCAACCCGTTCTCTTCCGCGAATGTAGGATGTAGCCTCTTAGCGCTCAGCGGCCTCAGCACAAGTCTTTTAACATCTGCTTCCCTATCCATTAAAGGTAAACAGTCCCTCCGCTGGCTCATCGGTCTCTGGCCAAGGACTTCACCTGTTATAATAAAATCTGCTCCGATCATATCCATCAACGCTTTGGCCTCTTTTAACATAAGAATTCTGCAGTCAACGCATGGATTCATATTTTTCCCATGTCCGAATTTGGGATTTTTTACTATTTCAAGAAAATTATCGGACAGGTGGGAGAGTTTCACTTTGAAGCCGAATTTTACTGAAGCAGAATAGGGATCTTTTGAACAGGAGGACTTATCACTGATATCACAACCAAAATGATTCAGGAACGTTATGGCAGTAACATCAACGCCCTGTTTTAACATCACAAGGATTGCCAGTGTACTGTCTAATCCGCCTGAATATAGTGCAACCGCTTTTGCCATAATTTTAGTTCAAGGTAGTCATAAAGTTAATGTAATATTGTATTGTATTCTAATATTATTGACAAGATTATGGAGAAATCTTCTGAGGTGATACTTGAACTAAAAAAATAAATATTGTAAAGTAATACGTGCATAAGGTGGTGGCCATAATTCCTGCTCGTTACGGCTCCACCCGTTTCCCCGGAAAACTCCTCGCAACCCTCAAAGGAAAATCCATTATCCAGCGTGTTTTTGAACAGGTATCTGCGGCTAAGCTTGTTGATTCAGTCTATGTTGCGACCGATGATGAAAGGATATTAAGCGTAGTAAACGGCTTCGGGGGAAATGCGGTTATGACCTCTGCATCTCATACCTGCGGTTCTGACAGGATAGCGGAAGTCGCAAAAAAAATAGAATGCGATATAATTATAAACGTTCAGGGTGATGAACCCTTTATCAGGCCTGAAATGGTTGACGATACGATCATGTTATTGAGAGATGATACGAGTGCTTCCATCAGTACTCTCGCAGTAAAGATCGAGAACAAAGACGATATTCTGTCTCCGCATATAGTAAAGGTTGTTGCAGATGAAGAGAATTACGCGCTTTATTTCTCCAGATCTCCGATCCCCTATTACAGAAATGAATGGAGTGATTTGAATTCAGTATTGTTAAAATCAGGAAAAACTGAAGTTTTCAAGCATATCGGCATTTATGGTTTCAGAAAAGACAGTTTAATGAAATTCTCATCAACCGAAAAATGCAAACTTGAAGAAGCTGAAAAACTTGAACAGTTGAGGGCTCTCAACTGCGGGATGAAAATAAAAATCAAGGAAACAGAATATAATACTTTTGGAATCGATACAATGGAAGATTTGAGGAAAGCGGAAGAATGTCAAAGTATATTTTCGTAACAGGCGGGGTTGTATCCTCTTTAGGTAAGGGAATTGCTGCCTCAGCTATGGGGGCCCTGCTTGAGGCCCGCGGCCTCAAAGTAACTATACAGAAACTGGACCCCTATATAAATGTAGATCCCGGCACACTGAGCCCGTTTCAGCATGGAGAAGTTTTTGTTACCGATGACGGTGCCGAGACAGACCTGGATCTTGGACATTATGAAAGATTTACGTCTACACGAATGTCACAAAACAACAATTTTACCACAGGTAAAATTTACTACAATGTTCTTCTCAAGGAGAGAAGGGGAGATTATCTTGGAGAGACTGTTCAGGTTGTACCACATATTACTGATGAGATAAAAAACGCTATCAAAGCGGTTTCAAAAGATTTTCACGTCGTTATAGTTGAGATTGGCGGTACGATCGGAGATATAGAAAGTTTGCCGTTTCTTGAGGCTATAAGACAGTTTCGTTATGATGTTGGCCGTGAAAATGTTATTTATGTTCATCTCACTCTCGTTCCTTTTATAGCTACGGCAGGTGAACTTAAATCCAAGCCTACACAGCACAGTGTGAAAGAGTTGAGGGCGATAGGTATTCAGCCTGATCTCCTGATATGCAGGACAGATAAGCCACTGTCACAATCAATAAAAAAGAAGATAGCTCTTCACTGTAATCTTGATATTGATGCCGTAATTTCTGCCAATGATGTTGCTTCTATTTATGAAGTGCCTGTTGCATTACATGAAGAGGGGATGGACAGTCTTGCGGTAAAGAAACTTTCATTGAAGTCAAAGGCGCCCGATCTTTCTTCCTGGGCCGATGTAATAAGAAAAACAAAGGAACCGATAGATAAAGTAACAATTGCTATGGTCGGTAAATATGTGGACCTTAAAGATTCTTATAAAAGTCTTTATGAAGCACTTTGTCACGGCGGGATTGCTAATAATGTAAAAATCGAAATCGAATGGGTTGAGGCGGAAGAAATAGAGAAATCCGGTGCTGATAAATTCCTTGCGGATGTCGACGGGATTTTGATTCCAGGCGGGTTTGGCGAACGTGGAATCGAAGGCAAAATCGATGCGGCAACATTTGCCAGAAAAAAGAAGATACCTTTCCTGGGTATTTGCCTTGGAATGCAATGTGCTGTTATTGAATTCGCGCGTAATGTATGCAAAATGGAAGATGCCAACAGCACTGAATTCGAAAAGGATTGTTCCTATCCCGTGATTTATTTAATAGAAGAATGGTATGACTTCAGGAATCAGGCGATTCAGAGGAGAGATCTCAGCTCAGACAAAGGTGGAACAATGAGGCTTGGAGAATATCCATGTATTTTAGAGGAAAGTACAATAGCTTCTAAAACTTATGAAGTCAATGAGATATCAGAGAGGCACAGGCACAGGTATGAATTCAATAATAAATATATTGATACTTTAAAGAAAAACGGACTTGTAATTAGCGGAATGAGCCCCGATAAGCAGTTAGTAGAGATAATTGAAATTAAGGACCATCCATGGTTTTTTGGCTGTCAGTTTCATCCTGAATTCAAATCGCGGCCTTTAAAACCTCATCCTGTTTTTAAAGCGTTTGTGGGCGCTGCTTTTAAAGAAAAGAAATTACTGTTTCAAAATCCATCTATTGAAAGACTGGAGGTAATTAATGAGTGAGATCGTTGATGTCATGGCAAGGGAAATTCTTGACAGCAGGGGAAATCCTACTATTGAAGTAGATGTCCTGCTTGAAACAGGAGCAAAAGGAAGAGCATCTGACCCATCCGGTGCTTCCACCGGAAAGCGGGAAGCCCTGGAGCTCAGGGACAGGGATAGCAGATATATGGGAATGGGCGTTCGTAAGGCTGTCAAAAATATTAATGAAAAGATAACACCAAAAATTTTAGGTCTTGATGCCGGTGACCAGGCTTACATTGACAATGCAATGATCGAACTTGATGGCACAAAAAACAAAAGCAAATTGGGTGCAAATGCTATTTTAGGTGTATCACTTGCTGTTGCAAGAGCCGCTGCAATCGAGTCTGAATTGCCATTTTACAGGTATATTGGAGGAGTGAGTGCGAGAGAACTTCCTTTGCCTATGATGAATATCCTGAATGGAGGAACTCATGCGGATAACAACCTCGATATTCAGGAATTCATGATAATGCCTTCAGGGGCTCCAAACTTCAGGGAGGCTTTGAGAATGGGGGCAGAGGTTTTTCACTGCCTTAAAAGTCTTCTAAAATCTAAAGGGCTCAGTATATCTGTTGGTGATGAAGGTGGTTTTGCTCCTAACCTTAAGTCTAATGAGGAAGCCATTGTTTTAATTATTCAGGCTATCAGAAAGGCAGGCTATAAGGCAGGCAAGGACCTGTTGCTGGCACTTGATGTTGCCTCATCAGAACTGTATAAGAATGGAAAGTACTGCTTTGAAGGCAAAACCGTCAGTTCAAGTTATTTAATAGATTATTACACCAAACTTGTTGATAAATATCCAGTAATCTCGATAGAAGACGGGCTTGCAGAAAATGACTGGAAGGGATGGGAGGCGATGACCGAGAAGTTGGGAGTCAAAATCCAGATTGTTGGAGATGATATTTTTGTAACAAATCCTGAAATATTTGCAAAAGGGATTAAAAAGGGCATCGGTAATTCGATACTGATTAAATTAAATCAGATCGGGACTCTCACAGAGACGCTCAATGCGATCGAAATGGCCAAAAGGGCAGGGTACTCAGCAGTAATCTCCCACAGATCAGGCGAAACAGCGGATTCAACTATAGCAGATCTGGCTGTTGCCATGAATACCGGACAGATAAAGACAGGGTCATTGTCAAGGACTGATAGAGTCGCTAAATACAATAGACTTCTCAGAATAGAAGAAGAGCTTGGTGAAATAGCTTTATTCAGAGGCAGGGAAGTGTTTTATAATCTAAGCTGAATATAGTAATTATAAATTATCAAGCATGCGAAATAGACGACTTAAACAGGTGCATCACGACCGAAAATTCAAAAAATTGATTTTCCTCACCTTCGGGGTACTTGTATTTATATATTTAACATTGAACTTAGTAATTGGCAAAAATGGCTTATTAGAATATTTTAAATTAAGATCTATAAGGAACAGTCTTCTTGCTGAAACAATGATAGTAAAGAAAAAGAATGAAGATGTAAAGAATCAGTTGAAATCATTAGAGACAGACACTGATCTTATGGAAGAACTTGCCAGGGATTATGGACTTACGAAAGAGGGCGAGCTGATTTTTAAATTTAAAGACAAGCAGTAACATCTTGTCAATCTGTATTTATATAAAAGGTCCTTCCGGGTAAAGATAATTCCTCCCCCTTTGATGGGAGAGGTTAGCTGGGGGTGAAATTTAGGGAGGGGAAGATAAGGTTTTATGTACGATCTGATGATAGAATCGCAGTTTTCCTCTGCACATCAACTAAGAGGATATAAAGGAAAATGCGAGGCGCTGCATGGGCATAACTGGAGAGTTCAGATTACGGTCTCATCCGGTAATTTGAATGAAATCGGTATAGTGGTAGACTTTCATGAATTGAAGGATATTGCATGTGAAGTTATTTCATCACTTGACCATTCTTTTTTAAATGAAGTTTTCCCTTTTACAGAGATTAATCCTTCTTCTGAAAATATTGCGAAATGGATATTTGAATCAATGAAGAAAAAAATCGATTCAAAGCCCTGCAACGTGTCTTCGGTCACTGTGTGGGAAAATGAAACTTCATCCGCTACATATTACGAGTAGGGTCAAAATTTAGTTCGGCTCAGAATTTTATACGTGTAGTAAATGGAATTATGATTTCGCCGCCATTGCCATCAACTACACTTACTTCCACTTCATGCCGGCCTTCATCTTCTGGTTTAACTTCCCAGGTGACTAAACCAGTATTGGCATCCAGATTCATACCATCCGGCCCCTTCTTGAGTTTGTAAGTCAACATGTCGTGATCCGGGTCAGTGGCATCAATTTGATACTTATAATGTTTTCCGTCAAACGAAGGCTCTGTTTCTGATACTACGGGGACAGCATTATAGATCCTGGTTGATAGTCTTATTCCTTTTCCCGAATCATCGCGGTCAAAAGGCGTTACATCAACAGTAATCAAGTCATCCCTTTTAAAGTCAGCCTCCAGGAAACTCTCCTTTCCGGCAAATTTACCGTTGAGAGTCCATTTATATGTAAAGCTGACTATGTCATTATCAGCGTCAGTTGCTTTAACCTGAGCAGTTAAGGTGGAATTGACTTTTGGCCTTTCCGGCAATATATTTGAATTTCCCATAACAGGAGGGGTGTTTTTTAGTGATATAATGTTGGAATGGAATTCTTTTTTATTTCTGACAATAACCGCTTTGACATAATCGCCCTTGCTTAACTTGTCAGGAACAAATCTAATTCCGCTTTGTGATTCATTCCTGATGTCATTGACATACCATTGAATGTCTCCCTCACTAATCAGAGTATTGTCAGCTTTCAGGGATATGACTGTTAATATTGTAGCTTCTTCAGGGCGGATGCTGACAGATGTATCTATGGCATTACTTACATCTGCCTTTGGAATGTCCGCCCTCTGAACATCCTCACTGCAGCCAACGGGAAACAGTGACAGCAATATTATGGTAAGGCAACTAACTCTGCTCATTGTATTGCTTCATTTTTCCACCCAGTGACTCCGCTCTGTAAAGCAATAGGAGTAACACTTTCTATTTCAAGAATACTGCCGGTTGACTGTTGTATAAATCCCTTAGCTGTTCCTCCTGCTGTTACCTGTGCGCTAAGAGATGAAGGCATACCTGCACCCAGTTTTCGCACTCTGGCAACCGTATTGGATGGAGTAGCTTCGTTTTTTTGCTCCTTGAAGACATATTCATTAAATGCTGTGCCTGTTTCATAGTAGACAGCATATACATTACTTTCTCCCTCGTACGAGCATTGGTTAATTCCGGGGATGTATGTTGCCCACGTTACCAGACCTCCAAGAACAAGAGGTTTCGACAGCATTCTTTCTCCACTGTGACTGAGCGCATTGCCTGTAAAGTCTACAGTTTCACCAACATTGTTAAAGTACATTGACCATCCATCGCAGGCATATGAAGCTGTCAGGAGATTACCCCATGTTGATGCTCCTGCTCCACATCCACCGCTGATACCTGCTACATTGCCATTAACCGTTACAGTAGCACTGGAAATATCAATTAAGTTTGAATATGATGTTGTACAGTTTCCGTCCCAGCATCCATCTTTTATGGCATAAAATGCGCCTGTGTCAACCTGGTTCTTATCGGCCATACCCAGGAATTGACCTGTGCCGAAAAAGAGCCACATATTTGCCCTGTCATCCATTGCCGCTGACGGGGCAGCAGTGATTCGTTTTGAAGAGTCATTATTTCCGGCAATGCTGTTAATGTTTCCAAGAGTGGACATTGTCCACGCTGAAGGGGCTAAAGAACCACTGCCTGTGGTTATTCTGTGCATAAGAGCATTCCATGTGTTTCCCTGTTTGTAGTTCTCACCAATATACATAACATCCACATCATAGTCTATGTCAACATCAACAGAGATCGGGTCAGCCGTAAAAGACGTTGCATTTCCTGTTGAGATCTTCCAGAAGTTTGTGTTCAGAGTCCATGTGTTTATCACCCCGTTCGTTCCACTTGAGATATCAAGCACATAAAGATTTCCGCTCTGAAAGGTTGTAAGATTGGATCTATCATCGTAATCAGTTGCTCCTGATCCGAAGATAGCGTACCAGGTATTTCCAATTTTTGTGATAGCAGGATAAGACATGCTTAAACCAAGGCCGGGATCCGAAAACGTCCAGAGCAGTCTTGGATTCAGGGGATCAGTTACATCAAGCGCAAAATATTCAGGAGATGCACTGTAGCTGGTTCCTCCGGATGTCCAGCTTATATCTTTACCTCCATACCGGAATCCGCCTATCAGAATTGTTCCCCATCCGTTACTGTGCGCAGCACCCGCAGTGAAAACCTTTATATCTGTAATTTTTGGCTTTGAATCAACATAATAAACATGTGTATAATCAGGATCGGTATCCCATTTTAAATGAGGAAGAACGCCCCGGGGGATGAAAGACCACAGTTCCTCTCCAAGAGAATGACCGGTGGATGCACAGTTTCCTCCGGCATCAACATCAGGATAATACTTATGTGAGTTAACATCAAAGCATCCCGCGTTAAATGCATGCAGCATGCCATCATTAGCACCGGTATAGACCATATGGCGCCTTTTCAGATGCGTTAGCCTGTATTGTGAATATGTACTGTCACCATAGAGCAGATCAAAGTTTTCCATCGGACGGGCAACAATGGAAGGGGTTGAGTTAACTATATCACCGAGTTTCCAGACATTGGATACTCCATTGATAGTTAAATCTCTTGGCCTGTATCCGTTTGAGTGCCCTGCATCAGTTACTCCTGACAGATCGTCACCACGAACCCAGTTGATAATGTTTTGTGATTCACTCGCATCAGCCGCCCTTAGATATGGCATTAGGGCAGCTTGATTTGCAGTGGTGAAATCTAATGTATTAAACCCATCAATTGATGTCCAGATCGTTCTGCTTGCAGGCGGAGTGCCCCAGAGTATAGTGCCGCCGTTCCATAGAGCTTTTATATTCTCGAGAGCAACTGTTGATGTTGGTGCAGCGAAGTCTTTCTGACCGTCTCCATCGGCATCAAGGAATTTATTGGCAAAACTTCCCAATGTCAAGTTATAGTCCATCTCAATAATGAGATCAGTTGTCATATCAAGGGCTTTATTATTATTGGTATCCTCTCTCAGATTGCCGTACTTATCCACCATGAGAGAATGCACATATCCAAGCCACTTCCGGGGATTAAGGCCTTCCAGCTTTTGAGGAAAGAAAAATGCCTGATAAATCGCGCCTTCCCCTTCACCTGTAGTTGCAAGCACACTGACTGCGGTTCCGGAAGATGCATGCTTGAGAATGTCAGTTACTGCTTGAACAAGTGCAGCTTCGAGTGCGTCTCCATCTGATGCCTCGTAATACGTATCCGGCAAACCATCACTGTCGCTGTCCCATTCATTGCAGTTACCATTCATTGGAAGTGATGAAGGGTCACATGGAGCAGCCGGAAGGGTAGCTGTCTTGCTGCTCGACGGATAGCCTGTTCTGTTATAAGGCCACTTATTACCGTCATAATCATCAAACGCGCCATACATGCTTGACTGTTGCATTGAGTTAATTCCGGCTGCAGCATCACCAAATGTATAAACATTATAAAATATTAATGATTGAATACCATTCATGCCAGCATCAGTTCTTATATCATTTATATGAGATTCTCTGGCTGGCCGAACCGGATCAACGCTTCCGTTCCATTCCCCGTCAGATATATGAAGCACATAACTCTTTCTACAAGCCACCGCATTACCGCTATCACACCATGGGTCCTTAATCGATCCTGTCCCGCCGATATAGGCATTATTATTACAGCCGCTATGGGCATTTTTCTGAATAAAATAGTCCCATGCCTCGTTAAAAGCTTCTCCTGTAGGAGTTCCGTGATAAGCAGGTTCGCTTTGTAATGCGGTTAGAAGTGATGACATATTTGAGCCTGCAATACCTGTTTTCATACAGCCGTATCTATTGTCGCGTGCATATACCATGAGGCCAAACCTGGGAGCATCTGCATCGAAATTCCCGTCAGAGTCAGTATCAGCAATATTTTGTATAATTCCTGATTTTGTGGCTGAAGGAACATCTACATTTATATTGACACTTGAAAGCGTTCCAACCGCACATGTATTTGAACTTTCGGACTGACTGCCTGCTACGCCAGCATTTATATCTACAGCTGTCCAGATTGATGTATTAAATGTACTATCGCTGAAGTCATCATCAGTACAAGCTGATGATGCGCAAACGAATGAATCATACTCTGATGTTCCGAGTACAGTGGTGCTGTATGAAGACGATGCCATTCCAACAAGTACAGCAGCAGGCATGGCTACAGTTGAACTGCCGTGTGTTGTCCAGGATGATCCATTATCAGAATAGTAGAATGTAAAAGTATTACCGCTGCGCACTATACGCACCCATTCAGGGTAACTTCTACTTACATAACTGCCAATTAAGGTGGTAGAAGCGCCATCTGTTGCACGTTGGGAAAACTGCAGCCCCGCACCAAAAGTAGCCATCGCCTTTACATGCTGGCTGTTTGCATTAGTGCTGGCGCGAACCATTAATCCCCCTTTAGCATATGTCTGCGCTGCTTCGTGTGGAGGGCTTATCACTCGTAATCTTATATCAAAATTGCCGCTCACTGATTGATAAATATAACGCAATCCATCACTGGTACCCCATATTTGGTTGCCTGTGGCTTTGACAGAAAGCATCCCGCTGCTGGCATAATTGCTTATACTTAATTTATGGTCAGTCGCAGGATAGGTTCCTCCATTTACAGTAAAGGTGCAGCCTGTAGTATGGTCAGAGTAAGTCCACCAGCCACCTTCACTTCTTAGGGTATGGGCATTGCCTTGTGTAGAGACAGATTTCCCGCCAATCAGGGCCTTTCTTAAAAGATCTATTCTTGACATAGTCGCCCAGTTGAGCATATTACCGGAAATACAACTGGAGCTGTTTCCTACTCTGTAGCCCGAATCTGATGAAGTAAATGAGCATGCACTTGTTTCAATAAATTTATTGGATGAATATGTATAATATTCATCTTTCTGGAAATATCCATAATAATCATGAAGTGGATTATAGATTCTATCCGGATCGTTCGTGGTTGTTTTACTACCGCAATTTGCTCTTTTGGCGCTGTATCCAAGAAAACTGGCACAATCATGGAATGCTGGAAACTGCATACTGCCTGAATGATCAAGCACAAGAAGTATATTTGGCGCAACACTACTGGTTACAAATGGCGGGTATGCAGTATAATCTGCCATAACCGGAACTGCAGCAGCTGTTGGAGGCATCAATAAAATTAGCGGCGTAGCTATTATAAGCAATAAGTTTATATATTTTGTTTTCATGATAACCTCCTATTGAGCAAAATGTAGAACCTTAATTTTTCTGACACAACCTTTGTTTTTAAAAATTTTCACCTCTTCCGCACCTTCAATATTCTCTGAAGGCATAATTGTATTGATAGGAGTGAAAATTATTATTTCTTTACAAAGTCTGTATCCCAGGCCATCAACATAGATCAGTCTTTTTGTCATTTCATCCATTGCGCCTGTTATCACATCATCGTATGGCAGGACTGTATCTGCACCTTCTTCAATATTTTCTGAACCCCTGGCCTCACCGACAGTTAATGAAACAGCAATTAACGCTGTTAATACAAGGGTCAGTGCGGTTAGTATTGTTTTCTTTAATATCTCTATCATTTTTACCTCCATTACTTTGGTACGTATCTATAAATTGTGCCGACCTGTGCAACTGAGTTAACCAGATCCACAGCTGCTGCATTTATCCTGTAGAATGTATAAAAGCCACTACCCCCGCTTTTGCCGGCACCTTCGTATCCTGCAGCAAACTCTATTGCTGATCCACCCATCCATTTGGTGTACATCTTGTCAATATCAACGCTTACGTTCTGCGCTGCGACAACAAAAGTCACATCTGTATTGTTATCGGGATCAAAAAATGTGGATCGCAGTTCAGTCGGCAAGTTTGGGTCATTTATAATATTTGCGAAACCGGTTGTGTCCTGTTCTCTGACCGTACGTTCAATTACAGCAGTACTAATCTCGACTCCGCCATCAGCCTTTGCGACATTCCTTTCTTTGAGACGAATGTTTCCGGAAAGGGTGTTCTCTATCGTGCTCGTACTGATTGCTGCTATACCAATCACAGTCAGCACAAGCAGCAAGAGCAGCACAACTACAAGAATATATCCATTTTCGTTTTTCATCGACATAGTGCCTACCTCATTGATTCCTCATAGTTATCATCGATTGCCACCACCTACGCTTAAAGCTGTCAGGTGCCTGGGCATGTGCACGGTTTTCGATTGCTGCCGGAGGACTGCCCAGCCCCTGGAAGTCAGGATCGGGTTTGTCGGTCCTTGCAAGGATGTTAATCCTGATGGCCCTTATTGTGGAAGGATTGATTACCAATGCACCATTAATAAAATCACCGGCATCAACAGTACCGCTGCCATTCTGGTCATCTACCTGGCCATCATTATTAGCATCAACAGCATATGCTAACTGAAGGTCTTCAATGTTCTCCGCGATTGCATCATCATCAGACGTTGCGACACTTGCACAGGCAGCAGGAACGGCATTGCGTCTTATTCTGCGAAGGACTGCATTATTATCTATACAAAATGTAGCGTCTTCAACTAAATAAACAGGTCTGCCTGTATCGCATAAACCATCTCCGTCCTGGTCTACCAAAGGAAAATTCTGTGATAATGGGCGATCAATAGTCAGAGTATTAGAATCACAACTGCCACCTGCTAAAGTGCAATTTTGAACAGTTGCAAAATTTATCCCGTCAATACTTATAAACCGGTTATCTGTCATGTTTGGCCCCTCTATAGCAGTATGAATTACTCTGACCTGTTGCGTGCCTAATGGTACAACGGCAGGGCAGGCAGAGCCGGGACCGATTCCAGGAGGCCAAAGCGTGCCGATCATCCTGAAACCTCCTACAATAGTAATGGCATCAGAGTTATTGCTGCTGTCAACCGGAGTTGCAATTGTTGTATAACCATTGATAGGGTCTATATTCATATCTGTCGGTACGCCAAATCCTGCACTTCTCATATCATTAATTAATAAATCCTGGGCTATCTTGGACTGAGTGTTTGTTTCGGAAATACTCTCCTCGGCAACATACGAACGGTTTTGTGATACGTATGTGGCTGAAGCAGCGGCAATTAATATAGTGCCTATCGCAATAGCTATTACTAATTCTATAAGTGTGTAACCGTAATTATTTTTATGGCACAGCATTTTCGTTCCACCTCATTGAATCTAAAGTTACCGAATGGGCAACGCCGCGCCTGTCAGTCCAGCAAGTCCTTGTTCTGATTGCCGATGCCTGCACTGCCACCGCCCCGTCAGGATCGGTTGTGCATGCAGGCGCAGCGCCTGCGCAAAGGTTGCCGCCGGCAGCCAGACCAACACAATCCGGGACTACCCACCATGCTCTCGAAAAATTAACTCCTGCTGACATAGCCGCGTTCAGAACCGGTACATCAGTATTTGAGGCTAAATTTACATAAGGAGTTGATTTCATCTGCTCAACCAGTTGCTGGGATAAGTTGGTTGCAATCCTAATCTCCCTGCTTGCTGCATTCCCCGAAACCGAATAATATTGCATGCCCATAACACCTAACATACCGATGAGTAATACCACAAAGGCTATCATCACCTCTATTAAAGAGAATCCGCTGTCAGTATTATTAATTTTTATTTTCATCGCAATTCTGTCCATCCACAGTATCTAACAGGCGCATTATTGCAATTATTAACAATCGGCGGAGCAGGATTGGAATTATCTCCATCCCATTTCCACAAATCTATTTTGCCTGTCTGAAAACTGATCCTCATCATATAAGTGATTCCCCGTGCATTATGCATAAGAAATGCAGAGCCTGTAAAACTTACCGTACCATCAGCGTTGAATGCCTGCCTGACCGGGGCGGCGGTGCCACCAAAGGCTACTGTAGATCCACCGATGCCTGTGCAGGCCGGGCAGGTGTCAGGTTCGTCCGGACCGTTAGCGGTTGCAGTGCCAAAGGTAATCTCATTCCCATATTGAGTCTGAAGATTTATGAGCCTTACAGCACCACTCCCGTATCCGTCAAGTGCGTCTGTAAGGGAATTATTGTTATTGCCATCAAAACCGATTCTATAACTATTTGCCGGATCTCCATTTTCATTAAAGGTAATCAAATATTGCCTGTTTTCTTTTATTGCCATTGTTCTTGCCATCCTCATATTCTGAAACAAATCATTTGTTGCTGTTCTGACTTTGCCCTTTGCGATAAATCTCCCGTATTGAGGCACCGCAAAGATACTGAGCAAACCTATAATCGCAATAACGATTACGAGCTCAATCAGTGAAACACCCGAATTTCCTCTTGCAATATTCACTTTCATAATTTTCAGAATTTAATCTGCAATTCTCATGCTCGTTTTAAAAAGATGAATTAATAAGGAGTTGGCAGGAAATATTATTGATTGATATGAATCAAATTTCATAGTATTATGTAATCTGTTACACAATTGAATGATTTCTGTTAAAACTGATTTTCACCATAAGTCAGTCATTAAAAACTATATTCATTAAATCGGAATCAGGCTTACTAATCTTTAATGAAATTAATCTGGAGTTATCTGTACAGGAAGGAGAGAAACGATGGAAGCGCTGGAACTTGCTGAAAATATGATTAGACGTGCTCTAAAAAATGGGTGCGACTCTGCGGAGGTGTTTATAAGAAATGGCCACGGTACATCGGTGGAGGCAAAGAATGGCAAAGTAGAAGCCCTTGAAGTATCCAGGGACTTTGGACTTGCATTAAAAGTTGTCAGAGATGGAAAGCTTGGTTTTTCATTTACAACTGACAATGAAGACACCGAAAGTATAATTCGTGAAGCTATACAGGGTGCTGACTGGACAGCCAGTGACCAATATATGGATATCCCTGATTATATGTCTCCAAGTAATGTTTTGGTCTTTGATGAGAGAATTAATAAAATTAAGGAAGAAGAAGTTATTGAGTCAGCAGTACTGCTTGAGGAGAGTGCCGTCACTTTTCATAAAAGCATAAAAAAAGTGCGGAAGGCAGAGGTCGGTGTGGGAGTTGGAAAAACTACTATTATAAATTCCAAAGGCGTAAATACAGAATACGACAGCAGTTATTGTTCAGCTCATGTAACCGCTCTTGCACAGAACCAAAGCGGCGACAGTCAGATGGGTTGGGACTATGCTGGCAGCAGGAGAATGGCTGACATTGATGTTTCAGGCATAGGAAAGTGTGCAGCAAAGAGGGCGATCGATCTTCTCGGATCAAAAAAAATTACTCCTGTTAAGGTCCCTGTGATATTAGGCGAATCTGTGGCTGTTGATTTTCTTGAGATTCTCAGTGCATCACTTTCAGCTGAAGCAGTTCAAAAGAAGCGGTCTTTCCTTGCAAATAAGATCGGGCAACCCATTATAAGTCCGCATGTGGAAATTATTGATGATGGTACAATGGCGTGGAAAACCGGCACGAGCCCTGTTGATGATGAAGGCGTTCCTTCACAAAATAAGTCTCTTATATCACAGGGAATCCTTAATGGATATATTCATAATACATATACTGCAAAAAAGGATGGTATCGCTTCCACAGGCAACGCTGTAAGACACAGTTCCAAAAGTCTTCCGGGAGTAGGCGCAACAAATCTATTTATTAAATCAGGGGCAAGGTCCCAGCATGATATGATTAAATCTTTACCAAAGGGTATGTTAATACTGGGAGCAATGGGTGTGCATACAGCAAATCCTATTTCTGGTGACTTCTCCGTAGGGATATCTGGCCTCTGGATAGAAAATGGAAATATTCTTTATCCTGTAAAAGAGGCTGTTATATCGGGTAATATCCTTGAACTATTCAAAAGGGTAGAGGATATCGGAAATGATCTCAGGTTTTATGGAAGTGTCGGAGCCCCAAGTTTATTGATTGGCGAGATGGATATAAGTGCATAGGCTTAAAATATTGTCTCTTGCCTTTGTGGCAGAAGGCATAATTTATATTATCGCTCTTTTGGCAGCCCAGTACTGGGCAATCAGCTTTATTCCTTTAACAGAGAATATATTTCAGGACATTTTTATTGGAACGGTCGGAGCGTTACCTCCTTTTGCTATTTTCCTGTTTACAACCTCTGAAGCAGCTGGCAAAGTTTCATTACTTCGCCCTTTAAGGAAAATAGTCATGATCGATATAAAGGCTGTCTTTTTAAACTCACAGCTTAGTGATTTAATCATGATCTCTTTTGCCGCAGGATTTGCCGAAGAGCTGCTCTTCCGCGGTGTGCTTCAGGCAAGGTTTGGCATAGTAATCGCAAGTATTATCTTTGGCCTTGTTCATTTTATCTCGCCCTTGTATGTAATTATAACTGCATTTATGGGACTCTACATTGGAACATTTTTTTATTTTTCAGAGAGTTTACTGGTGCCGATTCAGATGCACTTTATATATGATCTGGGTGCGCTGATTTATCTTAAATACGTTGTATCAGGAAGCAGTGACAAAGATACTTTACTTGAATTATAAGACTATATAATTGTAAATTTAAGAATATAATCATTGCGACAACTAACCTGCATTATTCACAAATTACTTGAATCAAAGCAGGTGAATAAAATGAGCTAAAATGAATACAAGGGCGAATCC
>CAYPIT010000020.1:0-17794 GCA_964410825.1 uncultured Nitrospiraceae bacterium | reverse complement strand
TTGTAAATATTGACACTCCAAAACCAGTGTCTTTGAAGCCAGTTAGTACTGGTGTAAAAGGAGTTCCTGCACTCTCGTTATGATCGAAGGCATTACCATGCATCATAAATTTGACATCAAGACTGTCCAGAAAAAGTTCGGATTTACCAAAAGGGAAACCGAGGTAACCTTTTGCCTTACAAAAGGGTTTACCAATAAAGAAATTGCTCAAGCTCTTTCCCTTTCCCCGGAAACTGTCCATGGCTATATTAAGCAGATCATGAAAAAAATGAGAACAACCACTCGCGCCGGAATAGTTGGAAAGGTTCTCCCCTGATCTATCTCTATTAAAACGACTGACTAATACCGCCATTCAACACCTATACTGTAAACATTTCTACTGTAATCATACAAAGCAATGTTTGAGTCATCCCTCAGGTGGTTATAAAGAAACTGCAAGTCCAGATTATTCTTGAGCCTGTAGTAAAGAAGAGCAAACGCGTCATATATAACATCTTTTCTGTGTACGCCGAACGTAGAATGAATTTTTTTGTAATCGTGATAACTGATATCTCCGGTTAATCGCAGTTTCCAGTCTTTAAGCAAAGGCACAAGCAGGGTTGCTGTGATTTTGTTCGCTAATAAATCCCAGTTTGTTCCGTCAGCGCGATCAGTCGACAGTTTATAAAAAAGGTTAAAATAGCCTCTGTTCTTGGCAAAAAAACTGAGATCATACTCTTCCATGAAGGGAAACAGTACCCCTTTTTCCTGTGAAAAGAAATGAAACCAGTTTATGTTGAGACTGTATTCATCAGCATCCCTGTTATCAGCCTCAACTGTTACAGCGTCCAGAAAGTTTTTCTTCTGATAACCTGCATATACCTGAATTGTATCATCTTTTCCTATGCTTTTTGTAAAAGTCGGATTGACCGCAATTTTACTCAGATATTTCGAATCGTCAACCAGGCTATAGCTATATTTCAGCACCAGGTCAGCCCTGCTTTGTTCATTTATCCTGTAGCTCGGATCAAGTACAAACGTATGTTGCTGGTAATCGTATTGGGACAGATCATTGTGAAAATTCATATAAAGTGAGTAATGTGCTGTGTAATCCAGAGTGCGCCTTGGTTTAGGAACATACTCTAAACCAACAGTTATGACTTTTCGATAATCACTTTCATCAGCAATATTTATAGCTATGTCATTATCTTCCGGTTTCAGGACAACGTTATCATCATACTGATAATGGAGTCCTGCGTAAGCTCTAAACTGTCTCTGTTCCCTTCTTTTTTCTTCGATCTGCGCTAAGAAGTCACGTGAAAATACAGCCATATCAGTGTCCGGGGATTTCTCAATGACATTTTTAAATCGCTGCTCAGCATCATCAAGATTATTCTCCTTGAGATACGCCTGACCAGCCTGATAATCCGCCGCACTTACAAGTTCAGGACTTTTTTGAGCAGCATTGTCAAATGATTCCACTGCTGCAGTATTGTTATCCATCCCCCTCAAAATCAGACCCTTAATGAATGCAGTTTGTCCAGGGTTGATATTTTCTCCCTCAGCCATCCCGATCACTTTCAGCGCCTTATCAAATTCTCCCAGATTATAATTTACTTCAGCCAGCTCAAGAAGCGCCGCTTTTATCCGGGGAGACAGGTCTAAAGCCGCCTCCAGATGCTTTTGGGCATCCTTGTAGTTCTGCATATTTTTATAAGTTACCCCGAGATAATATTCAGGCATAGAATTACCGGGTTCTGCAGTTCTGGCCTTCAATAAACTTTCCAGGGCCTCTTCAAAGTTCTCCTGTCTGAACTCGGCGATTCCTTTCTGAAGATCAGGGTTTTGTGCCTGAGCAAAGACAGGGTGTGGTAACAACGCTGCAAACAAAAAAACGACAAACAGGTAAATTATTCCCCTTGATGACATAAATTTCCTCCCTTTTAAAGATAATTTAATTAGATA
This sequence comes from uncultured Nitrospiraceae bacterium, assembly GCA_964410825.1. GTDB lineage: Bacteria > Nitrospirota > Thermodesulfovibrionia > UBA6902 > UBA6902 > CAZVHL01. Next base: position 15,850 of record CAYPIT010000020.1, on the reverse strand, counting down.
ATTGGTTCGTGAAGTTTAATTTAATTAATAGTATAATTGTACCAGTGTGTCAATTCCCCCAAATGGGGGGAAAGCCAGGAACTGGCCAATATTTTCGATCTTCTGATCATCAGAATTACTATTATGAATGAAAAATTTTACCAGGAAGAATTTAAATTATCTGATGATCTTTATTACATGAATCACGCGGGAGTATCTCCCTGGCCCGTTCGCACAGCAAGAGCTGTTAAACTTTTTGCCCAAGAAAACCTTACTCAGGGTTCTTCCCTGTATCCACAGTGGCTGGATGTTGAAAAAAACCTGCGTAATCAAGCTAAAACTTTTCTGAATGCAGAGTCAACCGATGATATAGCATTGCTCAAGAACACATCCGAGGCACTGTCTGTTGTTGCTTATGGCTTAGAGTGGAAATCGGGTGATAATATTGTAAGCAGTAATCAGGAGTTCCCTTCCAATAGAATTGTGTGGGAATCGTTGTCATCAAAAGGTGTTGAATTCCGACAGGCAGACCTCCTCACTTCTTCGAACCCTGAGGAGGCACTGTTTTCTATCACGGACAACCGGACCCGACTCATAACAATAAGTTCCGTTCAGTTCTCTACAGGACTGCGTATGGACCTTGAGCGAATTGGAGAATTCTGCAAAAAGCGGGATATTCTTTTCTGCGTAGATGCCATCCAGAGCCTTGGTGCAGTAAGGTTTGATGTTAAAGAAATCCGGGCTGATTTTGTGATGGCTGATGGTCACAAATGGATGCTCGGTCCGGAGGGTTTAGCACTGTTTTACTGCAGCCCGGAGATTCGCAATCAGTTAAGTCTTCAACAGTATGGATGGCATATGGTCAAACATTTATATGACTTTGACCGCAAGGACTGGAGCGCTGCGAATACAGCTCGCTGTTTCGAGTGTGGAAGTCCAAACATGGTTGGAATACATGCCCTGAACGCAAGCCTTTCCCTATTGTTGGAAGCAGGCATAGAGGGTATCGAAAAAGAAGTTTTAAAGAGAACTGAACACCTGTTCAATGCTATAAATTCAAGACCGGAGCTTGAGTTGATTACACCTTCAACATTAAACAGATATGCGGGAATTGTCACGCTTCGCCATAAAAAACATGACAATCTTCCCCTGTACAACCATTTAATGAATAAAAAGATAATCTGCGCCTTTCGCAGTGGCGGCATTCGGTTGTCTCCACATTTTTATACGCCAATAGGTCAACTTGACAGCGTTATCGATATCATCATTAACTATGTTCCATAACTGGTATTTGCAACTATGTTCCATAATTGGTATTTGTGTATAAGGTAATAATTTGTCATTGTCCGGCTTGACCGGACAATCCAGAAAATATTGAAAATAATGGATTCCCTGATCAACTCGGGCAATGACTTTTATGCAAAAAAACAATTTATACAGAGATATTAATTAGTTGTCATGTCCTAAGGCAACAAATTAATGTAAAGATTTCAATAAGAAAAAGATTAAGATGATATGCTGGCCAGTTTGTCGGCTACTTTGATATTTTCGACAATTTGAGAGTAGTTATCTGGCGGAGCCGGAAGCGCAACACCCATAGTATCATAAAAACTGCTCGTTTTCTCCACCCACTTCACCTCAGCCAAAATTTCAAGGTTCTTATCTTTTAAAGGAATTAAAAGCATCGCTTCTGTATTACGGGGCAGGCAAAATCCAGACCTTATACACATTCCGCTTTCTGAAATATTAGTCACAATGCCATAACACATTGAACCACAATGAATGAATTTTACTAACATACTGGCAGGTATTCTGCGGTAAGCCCTTTTACTCATTGCCCGACCCAAACGTAAAATAATTAACGATGAAAAGCAATTATGTGATAAAGTCTATCCTGATATGGTAAATATGTCAAATTATTATATTGTGTTATTGATTAGTTAGCAAGAAAAGCACTATAAAAAAGAGGATTTCTTAAGCTTGCATTATCTATTAAAGTGTACTCACAAAGTTGCGGTAATCTTCAGGTGGATTATTTATTTCCAGACCAACGCTATTCGTAAAATCCTCCGGTGAGTTGTCATACACCCATTTCACATTGCATTGTAATTTGATGATCCCATTATTTTTAGTTTGAAGCTTTAACTCAACTTCTGAGCCCGGTTCAAACAGATTAGGATTTTTGGCAGGCGCGGTTATTATATTGATACCGCTTTCAGAAAGATTCTCAATAAATACAGAACAGTTCTTAATGCATGAAAGCCGTTCAGCCTTTATCTCAACCGATGATCTCTTTGATTTTCTTCTTTCTTCGGCTTTATTCATTAAACTGTTATGAATTCAATATTATTTGTCTGTCAACACTCTAAAGAAATGATACTGTTTTGTCAAGAAATAAGTTATACGAAGTTTGTCCGGAGAAAACATCTTCAGGAATCAGAAAGTAGAATGTCAGCTCTTACATCCGAAACAATCCTGTTCATCAACATAAGCAGGGCTATCGCAATCTTTAAATATACATCCCTTAATTTCGAACGGGAATGCAATATTAAGCATAGCTGAATTTTTATCAACTGTAAAATATGGAATGACAGTGTCGTTACCTGAATAGACTCTGTACGCATTTATCATCGTTTTAACCACAACTACCGAAAACAGCATGTCTCTGGATATACCAGTTTCTTCTGATATGGTTATAGGATCAAAAGATGGACTTTCATTGCCTACATAAAAAGCATATAGACAGTACCAGGCAAAATCCAGCCCGCTCGATAAAATCAGAGATTTATTATATAGATTTGGAGATTTTCTATAATCCCGGAGAGCATGCTCAAAGGTCAGGTCAGCAAAGAATTCTCCTCCCATCGTATATGGCAATATTGATTCATCAGCAATATTATCCACGACACTTGTCCCGAGGAAAAACTGGCCATTCATCTTTTTAAAGAAATTCAATTCAGTACCGGTTGCACCCACGTGCTGGGCCAGCACTTCGTGCCCAAATTCATGAGCAAAAAGATTTGTTAAAAAAGCCGTTCCTATCATGAAAACTTCACTTAATGACGTTGGGACATTTATGTCAAAGCCTGTGGATAGCGAAGATGAGCCGGCATCTGCCAGATAAAATTCATGAGAGATATTATTTACTATCTCCTGTGGGACACTTGGACTGAATATGTTTGGTTGATACTGTTGATCAGTTAATATAACATGACTCTTGCTTTTCTTATTTTCGGATTTACTGACGATATCATCTTCTTCAGTGGCTGTATCATTAAATTTCAATGAATATGGCACCATAATATCCTGTCTTTGTTCCTTTGAATGCATGATACTATAATTTAATTTCGCACTCGCAAGAAATTCTTGACCTGTATTATTTTCAAACGCATAAGATAGAGAGATAGACAGTAAATATACTGTTACAGTAATTATTATCAATAATAAATTTTTCTTCATCTCACCAGCTCCTTGTTACACTTTCTTTATGCCTTTAAAGCAATATATTTATTATTCGGCCTTCTACTGGGAATCTTGAGCAGTATACAGACAATTAAGCCGTCACATGTGACTAAGACAGGATTATTGATTCTTGCAGAATTCGGTCAGGCATTGTTTGACACAGCTGCCTGTCTGAAGTTAAAATAATGAAGTTAAAACGAGTGGAGGTAACAATGCCGATTTATGAATATATATGCTTAAAATGCAACGAAAAATTCTCTATTCTCCAGAGCCTATATCCTTCCGATAACAGGACGGAATGTCCCAAGTGTTCTTCTGATGAAGTAAAAAAAGTGATGTCAGCATTCAGTTGTGCTCCTGGTTCAGAAAGCGGACATTCTTCCCCGCCGCATGCACCGAGCTTTGGCGGAGGAGGAGGATGAGGAGTTTCATCCTGCTGAACAGTTGTTCAGTATAATTTCTTTAATAGTATTGAATTAGAGCCCTTAATCTCAGAAAATACTTTATTTAATCAGACTATTCCAGTCAGCTGCAAATTTTTCCAGTCCAATGTCCGTCAATTCATGGCTAATGTCAAACTCCCGCCATTTTCTTGATAAATCAACTTCAAGGTAAGGAATTTCCTTCATGTTACCTGAACTGTATACGTAATCATCTCCCGGCACCGGAAGCCCTTTTTCCTCCCACTTCTTTAATGACTTAAAAGGCGCTGTAATGATATCAGATCCAAGCTGAAGAGCATATAACAGGTGGTCATAAGTTCTGACACTTGCAGTCAACACTTCCACATGTCCATCTCCCTCTCTATACATTTTTATGATATTTGCTATAAGCTCCATGCCGTTCTCGCCCCTGTCGTCCAGTCGCCCTACAAACGGAGAAACAAATACATCCCCTTTATTAGCGCCTCTCGTAGCTGAATAAATAGCAGCAGCCTGCTGCTGCTGAAAGACCAGCGTCATATTTACCTTCATCCCTTCTCTGATCGAAAGTTCTGCTGCGGCAAGCCCTGCGCTGGTAGTGGGATATTTAATATGAGCATTCGGAATCCATTTAAACATTTCTTTCCCTTGCTCATACATTTGTTCAGCCGTTGTAGTGCTGTCAGAATAGACTTCTATTGATATAGAACCCTGAGGAATCATGCTATACAGATTATTAACAACACCCTTATAAAAGTGCAGAATTTCCTGTTCTGTGAATTTGTCCCCGCGGGCAATACGCTCACGGGCTTCCGGGTTCTTGGATATCAGAGAAGGATTAGTTGTCTGCCCGTCAACAAAACCTATCAGGTCAATTAATTCCTTTGTCTCTCCCGGATCTCCACCATCCAGAAAAATTTTCGACTTCAGATTTTCCGGTCTCATGATAGTCTCCTTGCTTTAACGATTAATGTATTCAATAATACTTCCCTGTAATCAGAATGTTTAGATATTGTATTGAATTTCTGCTATTTCCCATAGAAAGAAATTACTGTAAGCCTCTATACAATGGAGAACATCTTTATGGAATCATTTTACCAGATTATTAATTATTAGCAAAGTTTAATTCCAAGGGAAAGTAGTATAATATATTAGGCATTATATCTGAAAAAAAATTCAGACTTATAATACGCATCATGTCATCGATTAAATTTTTTATTTTTCTTGCTTTTGTTTCCTCTGTTTTAATCCCAATATCGGGACTGTCAGCATACGCCCGGCAAACCTTGACGTTGCAGGTTCATCCATACCTGCCGGCAACTGAGTTACTGAATCGTTTTTCTCCTCTAACAGAATATCTCTCAACTAAAACTTCCAAGAAAATAATCTGCAATATCTCAAAGGATTATCAGGATCATATTGACAAAATCGGCAATGATAAGGTTGATATAGCTTATCTTGGGCCTGCATCCTATGTTAAGGTTACAGAGAATTATGGGCTGAAACCTATTCTTGTTCGGATTGAAATTAATGGCACCCCTTCATTCCGGGGCGTCATTATTACCAGGAAATCATCTGTTATCACCACATTAAAGGACCTGATCGGAAAGCGCTTCGCCTTTGGAGATCCAAACTCTACAATGAGTCACCTTGTTCCCCTTTTTATGCTTTATGAGGCCGGTATAAACAAAAAAAATCTTGCCGGATATAAATTTTTAGACAGCCATCATAATGTGGCTCTTGGAGTTCTGGTTGGAGACTTTGATGCCGGGGCGGTTAAAGAGGAAGTTTTCTATAAATATAAGGAACGCGGCCTGAAAGATCTGCAATGGACACCGGAAATATCTGAGCATATTTTTGTCGCCCGCTCATCCTTGCCAAAAAAAACTATTAATGAATTAAGGAATGCACTGTTAAGCTTACGGTATGAAGCAAATTCAAAATCGATAATGTCTTCCATTAAGAATAATATGACAGCAATGGTACCAGCCAGAAACGAAGATTATAACAATCTTCGAAGTATTTTAAATACAGTTAAAAGAACTGAGCTTAATCAATGATCTCAGTTGGTCACTTCAAATATAAGCGTTTTTTATTGGTCTTTATAGTTATATTATTGATTTTCCTGTTCTCTGTTATCACAGCAATTCTAATGCAGCGGAATGAAATGATGGAAGAAGTTCAGGACGATGCCCAGAGGGAACTGGAATTAATCGGGTCTTTTACCAGGGAAGCTTTACTGAGGATGGATTACGCGTCTGTCGAGCAATTCCTTAATCAATGGGCAGAGGAACATAACGAAATAATCGAACTAAAAGCAGTCGCACCCAATGATTTTATCTTGATGCAGTTTAATCGTGGAGTTTCATCCGTCTCAGATACCACTTTTATCACCTTAACTTATCAGGTCAAGTACGCCGACAATGACCTGGCTTTCCTTGAAATGTCCAAGGATTTGTCAGATTCCCAGAAACTTATGCTGAAACTAAGCATGCCTCTAATTCTGGGATCAATTTTTCTAACTATTATTATAGGCCTTTTATTATGGTATACAATGAGAAATCTTGCATTGATACCCATGGAAAGAGAGATTTCGATCAGAGAACATGCTGAAAGAAAATTCCGTTTGCTTCTGGAATCCACACCCGACGCATTGATATATGCTGATCAAGACGGAAAAATTCTGATGGTTAATGCTCAGGCTGAGTTGCTTTTCGGATATCACAGAAATGAACTTGAAGGAAATAAAATCGAGAATTTAATACCGGAGCGTTTCCGTAGCAAACATCTTATGTTTAGAGAAAAATTTATTTTAAAGCCTGAAGCTCGTCCGATGGGTATGAATATGGAGCTTTATGGATTGACTAAAAAAAATATAGAGTTCCCGGCAGACATAAGCCTCAGTCCGATCGAAACAGAAGAGGGTTTGTTTATACTGAGCGCCATTAGAGATGTAACAGAACGTAAAATAACAGAGATGAAAATCAAGAGGAGTTACGACTTCCAGTCAGCAATAAGTTCAATCCTGAGCAGTTCTCTGGAACCCATTTCACTGGAAAAACAGTTGCAACGTATTCTTGACACAATCCTGGCCATACCCGATCTCTCTCCTGAGTCAATGGGCTGCATATATCTAACCGATAATGATTCTGAATCATTGATAATGACAGCGCAACACGGTCTGCCTGAGGTGATAATATCCAAATGTTCAAGAGTGCCATTCTCTCAATGCTTGTGCGGAGAGACCGCACAATCACAAAAAATAATTTTTGCTGATTGCACAGACACTCGAGATAAAGATCATCAGAACTATGGCAAAGATTTTCCTCATAGCCATTACTGTATTCCAATAATATCAGGAGAGAGAACGCTTGGAGTGATCAATATTGTTACCAAAAAGGAACATAAGCGAAGCAAAGACGAGGAGCATATGTTGATCTCGGTTGCCAATACTATTGCAGGAATTATAGAACACAGCAGGACTGATCTTGAAAGGCTAAAACTTCAGGAGCAGCTGGCTATTAGTGACAAAATGTCAGCCCTCGGTCGCTTCACGGCTAATGTCGCCCATGATATTAGAACCCCTCTGACTCTAATAGGTGGTTTTGCCCGCAGGATTAGAAAAAATATTCCCAAAGAATCTAAAGATAACGAACATTTAAATATCATTATTAATGAAGTGAAACGACTTGAAAATATTCTAAAAAATGTCCTGACATACTCAAGAAAAGTAACTCTTAAACTGGAGAGACATGATCTGAACAAAATCATACTGGATTCATTAAATGCATATCAGGACAGGTTTTCGGATACTGCCATAGAGATACAGAAAAAACTGGATAATATTCCATCTGTTATGATAGACAAGGAACAGATTATTGAAGTAGTCAATAATCTCCTTTCAAATGCAATGGATTCAATGTCTGGAGGCGGAACTTTGACAGTATCGACGAATAAAGAGCTGTCACAGGAAGAAGATTATGTTGTCATTAAAATTTATGACACAGGTGTAGGAATGTCAGAAGAGGAGCTTAAGATGATTTTCGAGCCATTTTATTCCACAAAAATAATTGGACATGGAACCGGGCTGGGGCTGCCTATTTCAAAAAAGATCATGGAAGATCACAGCGGGTTTATTTCGGTAGACAGCAAGAAAGGTACAGGCTCGGCTTTTAAATTATTTTTTCCTCTCAACAGCCATCATAATTCGAAGAAAGAAGAATAACTGCATTATAGACATTCATCAGCACACCGGGAAGCTTATGTCAACAAACAAAAAGAACAACCGCAAGCTCTCATCAAAAAAAGAATCTTGTGTAAGATGCAGTAATAGAGAGTGCAAATTAAGAAAACAAAAGAACTGCCAGGGATTTGAAGCCTGTCCCGGTTACCAGACGAAATGAACACTCTCTAAAACCAGAAACCATAAAACATTACCCATATGAGAAAGCCAGAAAACGCCAGTACTTTTTCTATACTGTTCAGCCTGTCTGACTTGATAATGAAATACAGGCTAAGTGGTGAAGTGAGCAAACATGCTGTAAGGTAAATCCATTTTGGAATGCCTTCATTTTGAGAGGGCTCAGGAAACATTGAACAGAAAGGGCACTCTATTTCGCCCTCCAGGCGGTGTCCGCACCGGGCGCATCTGGTTATACCAAGAATTTCGTCAGATTTGTGCTGTTCCATAATGACAATATTATATCCTAATTATAGCGCCCTCACATAAATAATCCTGTGCGGGAAGATAGTTATAAGGAAATTGCATTTCTGTCATAATAATTAATCACAATTTATGATTAAAACAAATTAAGACTATTTCTTATGTATGAATATCAGAGAACCAATAGATTTTTCGCTCAAATTTCAGAGGGGACAAAAGAATTAGGGGCACAGGAACTATCCGAGCTATCCGCGCACAACATAAATCCCGCATATCGAGGAATTTATTTTAGTGCCGACAAAAAAACACTTTATCGAGTTAATTATTATGCAAGACTATTTTCAAGGATACTCGCTCCTTTAGCATCCTTTAATTGCATCTCTACTGATCAGCTTTATAAAAAATCAGGTCAGATAAACTGGCTCGATATTATTCCCATAAAAAACAGTTTTGCAGTTTTCTGTAATGTATCTAACAGCAAGATTACTAATTCACATTATGCATCTTTGCGTTTAAAGGATAGCATTGTAGATTCATTTCGCGACAAGACTGGAGGAAGACCCGATATTGATGTAAGGGATCCGGATATATGGCTAAACCTGCATATAAGAAATAACAGGGCTACCATCAGTCTTGACACATCCGGTGGCTCACTTCATCGACGGGGTTACAGAAAAGAAACCGTAAAAGCCCCTATGAAGGAGACTGTTGCTGCAGCAATTATCAGATATTCTGAATGGGATGGTACTGTTCCGCTTTATGATCCGATGTGCGGTTCCGGCACATTACTCAGTGAAGCGCTAATGTATCACTGTAAAATTCCCTCTGGTATCTTCCGTGACCACTTTGGGTTCAATTTTTTGCCGGACTATGATAAATCTCTTTGGATGAATGTTAAGGCAGAGCTTGACCGGCAGATTCGAATTTTGCCGGCAGGATATATTTCCGGAAGTGATTTATCCATTAAATCAATTATGACCACAAAATTGAATTTAAGGAATATTCAGAGTGGAAAGAAAATAAAGCTTGAAGCATCCGATTTCAGAAAAAGCGCAGGCCTGCAGAATGGTATAATTGTCACGAATCCCCCTTACGGCATCCGTACCGGAACAAGGCAAAAGCTTGACCTCCTGTATAAATCGCTTGGAGATTTCCTTAAACAGAAGTGTAAAGGTTCTACCGCTTATATTTACTTTGGCGAACGGGGATTCATCAAAAAGATCGGCCTGAAGGCAAAATGGAAAAAACCTTTAAAGACAGGCGGCCTTGACGGAAGACTGGTCAAGTATGAATTGTTTTAGCCTGCATTATTCATGAATATCCTGAAATCAAAGCAGGTATCTAAAAAAAAACGGTTTGAATACGGCAACATGCATTTATATGAAACACATCTGTATAACTTATTGATATACACAGTGTATCAGAAACCAGATCGGCAAGAGCCGCTCCCAAAACGTTTTTTTTTAGATACCTGCTTTGATGGGTACCTTTTTCACAGGGTGTTCAGGAAAGCTATTAAGTCCGATACTTCTTCATCAGTCAAATATTCAAATGATGGCATTCTGTTAAAAGGTTTCTTAAACTGCCGAATTATATTCTCAACATTTGCTGGTCGATTGCTGACCGGAAGTTTATTTCTTGTAAGTATCCCTTTCAAGCCAGGTCCGACAAGAGTTTCGGTGCTGAAAGCCGAATGACAAAATTTACATTTGGCATCAAATAGATTTTTCCCCTTTCCTATACTTTCCGGGTCTGTTTGAACTACAACCTCTTCTTCTACTATTAATTCTTCCGCTCTGGTCAGTACGCTAAAATTCAGGCATAAAATAGCAATAAATATAAAAATGATGAAATAATTTTTGCCGGTTAATCTGCACATTTTATTCTTCGTGCCTGCACATGTTTATTAATCTACTATAGAAGTTTTGCGCGAAAAAAGTTTTGAGCGGACAGGTAATCGAATAAATTATATCTCATTAATTTTAATCCTGCCCAGATAGTTGAACTAATAACAGCCATATCATAATATCAATGCTATAATGATTTCAAATGAGATGTCTATACATCACCGTTTTTCTTGTATCCTGTTCTGTATTAATATTTGAGATTTCGCTTACAAGGATATTTTCGATATCACTGTGGTATCACTTCGCATTTATGGTTATAAGCATAGCGATGCTGGGAATAGGATCTGCAGGTACCATACTGGCTGTCTGCTCTGGAAATATCACAATTACCGAACAAAACAATAAGACCAAAAGGTCAGATCTGAAAAAGATCTCGACCCTGATCTCTTCAGATTCGAGTCTTCCCGTCTACTCATTATGTGCGGGCATCTCGATTCTTTTATCTTATATTGCTTCAAATTACATCCCATTTGATCCTGTAAGGTTTTCCTGGGAGAAATTTCAGGTATTTTATTTAGCTCTCTATTGTCTTGTATTGAGCATCCCTTTCTTCTTTTCCGGAATACTGATAGCGACTACCTTCCTTATTTACAGTAAGAGATCGATGAAAATATACAGCTCGGACCTTACCGGTGCGGGCACTGGCGCCCTTCTGGTGCTCGTTTTATTGAATATCACTTCACCGGAATATGCGATATTAATTGCCTCGATACTATGCCTGACCGGGACCCTGTTTATTGGCAAACGTACCATTGTGATACTGTCTTTTTTATTTTTATTTATTAACCTGCTGCTGTTCTTTACCCATCCTGGTTTTTTAAAAATTAATATGTCTCAATATAAGAGTCTTCCTGTATATTTAAAGTACCCGGGAGCAGAGCATTTAGATTCCTACAACAGTTCCTACTCCCGTTTAGATACTTTCAGAAGTCCAGGGATAAGATATGCCCCTGGCCTGAGTCTTAAGTACCTCAACCAATTGCCGGATCAAACAGGCCTTGCTATCGACGGTGCGGAAGTTAATGTAATTACAAGTGTGACGGATGAGTCAAGTTTAAAATTCCTTGAATTTCTGCCCGCCTCTGCTGCCTACGAGACCATCGACAATGGTGAAGTGCTGATAATTGACCCAAAGGGTGGACTGCATGTGCTATTGGCAAAACGCTACGGCGCTTATAAAATTCATAAGGTAGAGAGTGATCCGTTCGTGCTGAAGATTATAAAAGATAAATTCAGTGAATATTCCGGAGGGATTTTTGAAACAGACTCATGGATAGGTTATGGACGAAACTTTTTGCACCGTTCAGCTGATAGATTGAAATCTGAAAAACGTCAATATTATGATTTAATTGATCTGCCGATGACAGGCACATCAGTCACAGGAAATTTTGGGATTTCAGAAAACTACAGATATACTGTTGAAGCTTTCACCGAATATATTGACAGTCTCAAAGAGAACGGTTTAATTAGTATCAGTCTGTATCTTATTCCTCCTGCAAGGACTGAATTCAGGATAGTTGCTACAATCGCGGCAGCATTTAATAAATCAGGAATTAATAATTTATCTACAAACATTGCAGCTATAAGAAGCTGGGACAGTCTTTCGATTCTTGTAAAAAAATCCCCTTTTGCAGATGCTGAAATTGGGTATATTAAAAAATTTGCGGATAGCAGGAATTTTGACCTCGTGTATTACCCGGGGATTTCACGAAAAGAAACAAACCAATATATAACATCTTCTTCTGACATTTATCTTGGCTTTAAAAACATTATTAATCCTGATACACGTTCTCTATTTATCGATGATTACCTGTTTGATATCAAACCTGTTTATGACGAAAACCCCTTCTTTCATTATTTTCTCAAGACATCCAACATTAAAGCTATTTATCATGCTATGGGGGACAACCTGTTGTATTTTATCAATAATGGCTATCTCTTGCCTGTAATCCTCTTGATAATTATGCTGTTGGGGTTTATTGTAATCCTGACTCCGGTTTTAATCAATACTGCATGGAACAGAACTGCTGTAAAACCTGCACAGCATTTAATGATACCTGTACTTGTCTATTTCGGGATGATCGGTCTGGGTTTTATGCTTATTGAGATTTCTGTAATTCAAAAATGTATACTCGTTCTTGAAAACCCTTCCTATTCTGTTGCCGTAATAATTGCTGTCATTCTTATCAGTTCAGGCACCGGAAGCATGCTCGGTTCCAGATTTCCGGGAATTGCGACTCCCTTCTCCCTGCTATTTCTTTCTGTTCTGATTTGTGTTTACAATCTATCACAGCCTCTTCTATTCAGCAAAATATCTTCACTTGGTTTATATGCAAGAATTCCGGCTGTATCAATTGCGATATTTCCGGTGGGCTTTCTCATGGGTATTCCTCTGCCCATGGGTATTAAACTCATTTCTCAAAGAAATAAAGCATTGATACCCTGGGCATGGGCAATCAATGCTTCTCTTTCTGTACTGGCCCCGATTTTAGCGATCATGATCGCGATATCTGCCGGATTTAATGTAGTGCTATGGATAAGTGCTCTGGCATACTTAACAGCATTTGCCTCCATGAGACAACTTCAAATTTAACTGAAGCATAAGTCGTAAGTTGGCCACTGGTCTGAGTTTTTTAAATTTACTGCTACAATCTCGTTTGAAATAATATGTTAGCTTTCCTACGAAAATGTTCAGTAATTTTTGACGGTTTAGCCTCAGGATAATTATTAAAAATCAATAGCTTTACTTTAAGTCTAATCTCCTCACTTTGCTGAAGTTGAAATAACTTTGAGTCAGTCCAAACTCTGAAGATAATTTATTAAAATCCTCATTTCCATCAGGCTCACTCATTTTCACTTTTCCGTTATTATTATCGATTTTTAAAATATTCTAATCAATACTTGATATGCAATGCAATATTATTAGATGATATTAAGGATTAAATCAAAGTTCAAGGTTTAAAAAGAATTGCGTAATATGTTTATTTTCCTCAAAAAATATCGTTTTATATTCGTGACCTTATATCTCGCATTGATTGTGTCCATAGGAGCGAATAGCTATTCTGAGACAAGAACTCATAATGAGACCAAGATTGTTCTTTTGGGAACAGGCACTCCATTTGCTGACCCCAAAAGATCTGGATCGTCCGTGGCTATAGTTGTAAACGGCGTACCATATCTTATTGATTGCGGTCCTGGCATTGTACGCCGGGCTGCAGCGGCATATAAGAAAGGAATAGAAGGCTTAAGAGTTCAAAACCTAAAGAGGTTGTTCGTGACGCATTTACACTCGGATCACACAGTAGGATATCCTGATCTCATTTTTACGCCATGGGTTTTAGGTCGTGACGAACCCTTGGAAGTTTATGGTCCCAAGGGTATGAGTTCGATGACTGAACATATATTGGCAGCATATCACCAAGATATTAATATACGGTCAAATAAACTCGAGCATCTTAATTCTAAAGGATATAAGGTTAAAGTTCATGAGATTGAATCTGGGATCGTATATAAAGACTCGCTTGTCAAAGTAGAGGCTTTTCTTGTAAGTCATGGTTCTTGGCTCCAGGCGTTTGCATATAAATTTTATACGCCTGATAGAACAATTGTGATTTCAGGCGATACCACATATAGTGAAAATATGATTAAACAAAGCAAGGGTATTGATGTACTTATTCACGAAGTATACAATACGAAGGGGTTTGAGAAAATAAAAAACTCAAAATTTCAAGCATACCATTCAAACTATCACACATCATCAGAGAATTTGGCAAAAATAGCCACCAAAGCAAAGCCAGGACTGTTAATTCTGTATCACCAACTTTGGATGAATCAATCAGAAGATGATCTGCTAAAAGAAATTAAGGAAAGATATAGTGGGAAAGTCGTTTCAGGAAAAGATCTTGAAATTTACTAAATAGCTTGATGAATAAGGGCTTGATTAATTCCTGGTTTTTTTGCTCACTTTCTACTGGTCACATCCTGCGATTATTATTGTCTGTTCCTTGACCGTATTTCATTTCCCCTGTAAAATTCATTCATTACTATGAAAGGATAATAAGATTGGACTCGCGTTTACTTAAATGGAAAAGAAACTGGAAGTTAATGAATATGTTCTTCAGCGCCAAGGAAACCGCCTTACTTGCCAGGAAACTTGAAAAACTAAGATTAATCAATTTAATATTTTGCTCCTTTGAAAACAGGTTCGCCAGAAGCGGCGGACTGGCAACAGTAACCACAAACATTCTGCCCTTTCTGAAGGAAATAAACAATCTTCCAAACGTTGTTCTGGTTACGCCATACTACCCAGAAATAATTGATGTTTCTAAATTGAAATCAACAAGGATAAAGTTCTCTGTCCCTTTTGCCAGTAAGATTGTTCCGGTGGAAATATATGAATATTCATGGAAATACAGCGAACCTGATAAAGGCAGCTTAAAAGAATATTATTTGAAGGCCAAAGGGTTTTTTAATACTTCGAAGAATATTAAGGATCCATACACTTATCATGAGAAAGATAAAAGAAAGAACAATGATACATTGAATTATAACGCCATGTTCTTCTGCAAATCTGTTCCTTTCGCGGCAAAAGCCCTTGGTATTGAAAAAAACATTGTCTTTCATTTAAACGAATGGCAGACATCATTAATCTCATTAACATCCAAGGAGGCAATACTTAGTGGAACACTGGAGTCATGCGGAACCATACAGACAATACATAATTCTTACGACTCTAACATTTCCCGGGAAAATTTAGAAACTCTTCTGGATAAAACCAGAAGACAAAAATCGAAAAACTTTGCCGGAAAGGGTTTATCAGCGTACCAGATCGGTCTTCAACTTGTAGACGCGCCTGTTACCACAGTGAGCGATAATTTTGCTAACGAACTCACTTCGGACATTATTCAAACAAAGCATTATGCACCCCATCTGCAGGATATACTCAGATCAAGCCCGCCATACGGGGTTAATAACGGTATGTTTGTGGGATTCTCTCCTGATTTCCCTAAAAGAGAAAATCATTCAATCGACGAAGTGAGAAAAATTAAATTAAAAAACAGGAAAGCCCTTCTGGAAATTCTGAGTTCTTATAAGCCAGAAAGACGGTTCGGCAGACTGACGTATAAGGGCAAGACAATATTGGAATTGCCTGATGACATCCCTATTATCGCTATGAGCGGCCGACTGGATTCTTTACAGAAAGGTTACTTTGTATTGCTTCGGGCAATCGAAAAATTCCCAAGAGATAAAATCAAGGTAATCTTAACCCCCCTTCCTGTAAAAAAATCAGACCTCGACTATTTTTATGAAATTGCCTGCAAATGTGAGGGCGATGTAACTGTTTTCCCCTTTAGGATGGAAAAGGGATATCATGAAATTCAGGCCGGCAGTACCTTCGGCATAATGCCTTCAATATA
>CAYPIT010000019.1:4463-18071 GCA_964410825.1 uncultured Nitrospiraceae bacterium | reverse complement strand
AAAGAGACTTTTATCAGAAATATAGCATTGTCTATAGAGAATGGAGAGTTTATCGGTTTACTCGGTGCAAACGGTTCAGGCAAATCAACGATACTAAAACTTGCAGGCGGGATTTTAAAACCTTCAGAAGGCAGAGTCAGACTCTGGGGCAAGGAGCTTCATTACTATAGAAACAGGGACAGGGCAAAGCTCCTGAGCTACCTTCCCCAGTTTCTTGATATGAGTATCCCCTTTACGGTGAAGGAGTTTGTCAGCATGGGTCAATATCCT
This sequence comes from uncultured Nitrospiraceae bacterium, assembly GCA_964410825.1. Classification (GTDB taxonomy): domain Bacteria; phylum Nitrospirota; class Thermodesulfovibrionia; order UBA6902; family UBA6902; genus CAZVHL01. The sequence continues at coordinate 17,801 of CAYPIT010000019.1, read as the reverse complement.
TATGACACTGTGCCGGAGCTTACTGTTGATGATGCGATTGGGATGGTAGGTCTTACAGGATATTCTGAATCACTTATTACAAACCTCAGCGGCGGGGAAAGGCGAAGGGTATACATTGCGATGACTCTGCTACAGGGAGCCGGGCTTGTTCTTCTTGATGAGCCACTTGCAAATCTGGACATTAAATATCAGATAGAACTTTTGAGACTGTTAAAAGAACTGAGAGAAAAAAGGAACATAACAGTTTTAATGGCACTGCATGATATAAACATCGCATTTCAGTTTGACAGGCTGCTGTTGATTAAGGAAGGCAAAATGCTTGGCAGTGGAACGCCTCATGAAGTTTTAACAAAGAAAATGCTGAATGATGCATTTGATATCAATATTGAGATGCAACATAAAGAAACAGGAGGAATATATATAAGGTACTAACTTTAAACTTAACAGAAGACTGATGCAGCAGCCGGATATTGCAGGGGAATTCCGTGAGAGACGGGAACTGCCCCGCAACTGTGATGGTAGCGAAAGCCCAAAACGACAGTGATCAGTGAATAGTTATTAGTTATTAGTAAAACAGGCACTGTCGATGGCCACTGGTTAAAACAGTTCAAAAGTTCAAACTGTTTTGCCGGGAAGGCGGGCGAGTAGGAGGCCTCGGAAACGAGTCGTCATGACCTGAGTCAGGAGATCCTGAATATCCGGAAAAATTAGAACCTTTCGAGGGGGAGGAGGATTTTATGAGACAGAATACGAGCTGAAAATGATTAGCAATGAAGAGATTGATTATGAGAATCGGAAACTAATACAAATAAAAAAACAGGAGAAAATTTAATGAATAGATTATGTATATGTTTGGCAACAATTTTATTTGCGGCCTCATCGGTCTTTGCTGGCGGAGAGCCGGTAAAGGTTAAAGAAGTAGTAGTGAGTGCTACAAAGATAGAGGAAGCAGTTGATGAGACGACCAGCAGTGTAACCGTGATTACTGGTGATACCATAAAAAAAATGAAGGTCGAATTTGTCCCTGATGTTCTTAAGAAAATGCCTGAACTGAATGTAACACAGAATGGGGGTATAGGAAAACAGGCTACAGTTTTTTTGCGTGGAGGAAGTGCTTCCCAGACTCTGGTAATGATAGATGGTGTTAAGGTTAAAAGCACAACCCTGGGAACTTTTGATTTTTCCGGTATAACATCTGGTGATATAGAAAGGATAGAGATCGTGAAGGGGCCACAAAGCACCATTTATGGCTCAGAGGCGATGGCAGGTGTTATAAACATAATTACCAAAAAAGGAAAAGGGAAGCCCGGTATTAAGGCCACATTTGAAGGAGGGTCATTCAGCACTTATAATCCTTCTGCAACAGTATCCGGAGAGATGAATAACATAGACTTCAGGTTAACCGGAACATATCTCGAAACAGATGGCATCTCAGTTGTGAAAAATGGAACAGAACGGGATGGATATAAGAACGCTTCTTTTTCAGGTAAGGTTGGAGCAAGACCGACAGAAAAGTTTGAGGCAGAGCTGTCCGGCAGAATTTATTATGACCGTTCTGATCTTGATGTTTCCGGTGTTGATGATTTGAACTTTAGAGCATACGGACATCACTATATAATTTCTGGAAAAGGCAAGATCTACCTGTCTGATAGGTGGGAACAGATAATATCTGGCTCACGAGTTTATGATTCTATCGAAAACCGGGATCCTGATACTGCAGGCAACAACTCTGATATTATTACCAGTATCGATACCTATGACTGGCAGCACAATATTTATCCTGTTGATGAATATACGCTTACTTTGGGTGTTGAATACAGAAAAGAAAACGGTGAAAATAAAGGAATGTTCGATAAGGATCTGGAAAACAAAGCCCTTTACGTTAACAACAAACTCAAGTTTTTTGATGACGATCTTATATTGAATGCGGGATTCAGGTATGACGATCATCAGTCATTTGGGGAAGAAACAACCTACAGAGCTGGAGCTGTCTACTTTATCACTCCTGTGGAGTTGACGGTTAGAGGCAGCTATGGAACGGGATTCAGGGCACCGACTCTTAATGAGCTGTTTTACAACGGACCATATGGAAGCATTGGCAATCCAAATTTACAGCCTGAAAGGAGTAACTCCTGGGAGATAGGTATTGAGAAAGACCTGGTAAAGGACAGGATTTTGCTGGCTGTTACGTATTTTGAACAGAAGTACAAGAACCTCATTAATTGGGTTGAGACTCCTCCCGGCTCATGGGTTTGGATGCCACAAAATGTAGCAAAAGCACAGGTAAGAGGCATTGAGGCGAGAGCAGTTATTCAGATAATAGATGATCTGAAAGTTACAACTGCTTATACAAATCTTGATTCAGAGGATAAGGATACCGGGAAACGGTTAACAAGACGGCCGATCGACAAATTTAATTTTACAGTTGATTACTCTAATGGGCCTGTATCATTATTGGCAAGTTATGTATATGTTGGTAAAGTATTTGATTCCGACTTTGTAGGCAACCTGCATGCGTATTCTGTTGTTGATGTCAGCGGAGGCTACAGGGTAAACGACAATCTGAGGATTTTTGGGCGGGTAGATAATGTTTTTAATGAAAACTATGAAACAACAGGACGCTTTAGCACTCCAGGCTTAACTGCCTATGCAGGAGTCGAGCTGGCGATCTAAAATTTTAACATTAAATAGTGTGTTCTAATGACTTTTAAAAAAACGATAACAATTTCTATAGTGCTTCACATATGCTTTTTCTCCTCTGCCTATTTGTTTTCAGCAGGATTACTTAAAGGCGGTGGAGATATTAGCGACCAGAAAGTTTTTTTCGTGAGTCTTTCGACAAATAAGAATCAATCAGGCTATGAGAAAAAAGTGAGTGCTAAACCCGAATCTCAGGTTGCAAGAAAAGAAAACAAACCGATTGTTAATGAGAAACAGAAAGTAGTAAAAGCAGAAGTTGTGATCAAAAAAACTGAAGAACCGCTTACAGATGAAACGGTGAATCAGACTGATCCGGCAACTGATAATAACGAATCAGTGAAGATCTATGAAGAACCTGCATTGAATAAAAGCAGTAACATGGATGAAGGCATGGACGATTCTACTGAAGATGGGGAGATTGTCCAGGCTTTATATGGGTACACTGCTCCTGAAAGTGCAGGTTCTATTACTGGTACGGGAAGATCAGGTCTATTACCAGGCACTATTGAACTTATTGGAAATGCGATCGAAAGGGTCAAGACCTATCCTGTAATGGCGAGGAGACGGGGTATAGAAGGCACGGTGCATGTAAGCTTCAGTATCAACCCTGATGGCAGACCACATGACATTATGGTTATGAAAAGCTCAGGGTTTAACATTCTGGATAAAGCAACTGTAAAAGTTGTGAAAAAGGCAGCCCCTTATCCTTTAATCGAAAGCCGCGTTGAAGTTCCTGTTGCATACAGGCTTATGAATTAAGATAGGAGTTATTTAATGTCAGTGAAGATTACATTCGTAATAGGCGGTGCCAGGAGCGGAAAGAGTTCCTTTGCTCTCAATGAGGTTTCAGAGATGAAGGGGTTGAAGGCTTATATCGCAACAGCAGAGGCTCTTGATGACGAAATGATGGACAGGATTCAGCAACATAAAAATGACAGGGGACAGGAATGGGGTAATTATGAGGAACCGGTAAATATAGCAGAGCTCATATCGAAAATCAAAGATAAATATGAAATCATTGTGCTTGACTGTCTTACTCTCTGGTTGTCGAATTTACTTACCAGAACAGAGGACACTGACGCTGGAAAACGGACAGCTGAAAAAAGCATAGAAGAGTTGGTAGTTGAATTCAAGAACCTTAAGCATTCTTCGGTAGCTGCTCTGTATATAGTTTCAAACGAGGTTGGCATGGGAATAGTTCCTGATAATCCACTGGCGAGGGAGTTCAGGGACCTGACCGGATTCATGCATCAGAAAGTGGCAGAAACTGCTGATGATGTATATATGGTGACAGCAGGGATTCCAATTAAAATAAAAGGTAAAAAATAAAAAATTAAAATTAATGTTTGGAGGGAATTATGGAACTAAAATTATTACTGTCAAAAATTACAAATACAAATGGCAAATTTGGAGAAGAGGCCCAGCAGAGGCTGGACAGCCTTACTAAACCTCAGGGCAGTCTTGGCAGACTTGAAGAGTTCGCAAAACAACTCGTAGCGATTACTGAAAGCTCGATGCCTGATCTGGATAAAAAGGTTGTATTTACATTTGCTGGAGACCACGGTGTTGCAGATGAGGGAGTATCTGCGTTTCCGAAAGAGGTCACAGCCCAGATGGTGCTGAATTTTGTACATGGCGGAGCGGGTATAAATGTTATTGCACGGCACGCTGGAGCGGAAGTCGTTGTTGTTGATGTGGGTGTTGATTATGATTTTGGGGATGTTGGCGCACGCAGAGATGTACCATTACTTATAAGAAAAGTCGTATCCGGCACAAGGAATATGAGAAAAAATTCTGCCATGACCCGGGAAGAAACAGAAAAATGCATTGAAATAGGAATCGAATTGGCTGACGAATATGCCAATAAGGGATATAAAATATTTGGAACAGGCGAGATGGGCATTGCAAACACGACTCCTTCCAGTGCAATAACCGCAGTAATAACGGGCAAGGCGGTTGAAGATATTACAGGACGGGGAACAGGAATAAATGATGAGATATGGAAAAACAAAGTTCAGGTTATAAAGGATTCAATTAACTTTAACAAGCCTGATGCATCTGATCCAGTTGATCTGCTTTCGAAGGTTGGCGGTGCCGAGATTGCCGGCATTGCCGGGCTGATTATCGGAGCAACTGCAAATAAGATTCCTGTTGTCGTAGACGGTTTTATTTCAACAGCAGGTGCATTGATTGCATATTTAATTGAACCAAAGACTAAAGACTATATGTTTGCCGCACATATGTCGCAGGAGGTCGGACATAGGGCCATACTTGAGAAAATAGGCCTGAGGCCGATCCTTGATCTTGATTTAAGACTTGGCGAGGGAACGGGAGCCGCGCTTTCGATGATGGTTATTGAAGCTGGGCTTAAGGTTTACAAAGAAATGGCAACATTTGCCGAAGCGGAAGTAGCAGAAAAAGATCAGGGCTAGCCTGCTTTGCCAGGTGAATAATATGATAGGGAATAAGAACCCTGAACAGATCAGAAAGAAATGAAAAAGATATTATTAGCGTTTCAATTTTTGACGATTGTTCCAATAAAAGATATGAGTGAGGTCACTGACTCTGAAGTAGGCAGTGCAACGATTTATTTTCCTGTGGTAGGGCTTCTTGAGGGTATGCTTCTATCTGTCCTGGCTTTTCTGTTATTGAAGGTTTTTCCTGGCGAGTTGACGAGTGGATTATTGCTCTTTGCGATGGTTGCAATAACCGGGGGCCTTCACCTTGACGGACTTTCTGATACATTTGATGCGCTTGCAGCCAGGGTAGATACAGGAAAAAAGCTTGAGATTATGAAAGACAGCACGATCGGGCCGGCCGGAGTGATAGCTATTGTGCTTGTGATATTACTGAAATATCTTTTGCTGAACGCAATGTTTTTTTATTCATCAGTCTCAACCTATTATACCGGGCTTATACTAATGCCTGTGTTTTCCAGGTGTGTAATGGTATGGGCGATTTTTCACTGTAAGTCGGCAAGACAGAACGGGCTGGGGAAGATGTTTATTGAACATACCGGAGTTAAGGAACTGGTTATAGCTACGGGCATAACACTATTTATATGTTTCTCAACCTTCACTGTCATTTCCGATTATCCATTGCTGTCATTTCATTTAATGTTTGTTCTGCCAGTTCTGTATTTTTTCAGTTTATCTTCGGTCTGGTTTTTTAATAAACATTTTGGCGGTATGACCGGAGATTTATTTGGTTCGGTATATGAAATCGCGATCTTGCTGTTTTTAATATCAAGAATAATATGGTCACAAAAATTTATCTGATCAGGCATGGCGAGACAGAAGATGCGGATTCAGGGCGATACAAGGGACATCTTGATCTGCCGCTGTCTGAGAACGGCATTAAGCAGATAAAAAGGCTGGCGAGATACATAAGTGGGGAAGTGGGTGAGCACGGAAGCGTGGAAGTAGATCATTCGGGACTGTCTGCTATCTACTGTTCTGATCTCATCCGTGCAGTGAAGAGTGCTGACATTATTTCTGATCAATTTGATCTGAAGCCAATGATTCTTGCGGGGCTGAGGGAAAGAAACTTCGGAGAATGGGAGGGAATGACATTCAATGAAATTGAGGAAAAGTGGCCGAATGCCTTCAGTGCATGGGCTTCTAATCCGCTTAAATTTAGTCCGGTGGGAGGTGAAAACACCCTTGAAGCAAGAGACAGGGTAATGCCTGCCTTCAATGAAATCACTAATCAGCATAAAGGGCAGAATGTAGCGATCGTTTCACATGGTGGAGTGATAAGAATTATTCTCTGCGAGTTGTTGGAAATGCCGCTTGAAAATATTTTCAGGATCGAACAGGATTTTGCAGCGCTTAATATTATAGAACTCTGGAATTATCCGGTTATTAAACATTTAAATTACGTTGTTTCACTGGATGAAGCCGATCAAATGGTTTAATCAAGAATAACGGATTAAACTGTTTTTACGGATTGAACAGGTTGAACTTTTAATGATGGCAAAGGCGATAATGATACAGGGAACAGGTTCCGGTGCAGGCAAGAGCGTGATAGTTGCCGGGTTATGCAGGATTTTCAGGGATATGGGCATTAAGGTAGCGCCCTTCAAGGCACAGAACATGGCGCTTAATTCCTTTATAACAAGAGAGGGCGGGGAAATAGGACGTGCCCAGGCCTTCCAGGCAGAGGCAGCTGGAATTGAGCCGTGCAATGACATAAATCCCGTGCTGCTGAAGGCAACTTCAGAATCGGGCTGCCAGGTAATATTAGATGGCAAAGTCCATGCAAATATGAAGGCCGACGAATATTACGCTATAAAGGAAAAAGCCTGGAATGTTGTCACAGATGCCTATAACCGGCTGTCAGCCGAATATGAACTTATTGTAATTGAGGGTGCAGGCAGTCCGGCCGAGATCAATCTGCGCGAAGAAGAGATCGTCAATATGAAAATGGCCCGCTTTGCGGATGCTCCGGTAATACTGGTTGGTGATATAGACAAGGGAGGGGTCTTTGCATCTTTTTACGGTACAGTAGAGCTTTTAAAAGACAGTATTAATGGATCACGGGAAACAGGAAAGAGTGATGCAGATTTTATAAAGGCTTTTATAGTTAATAAATTCAGAGGTGACAGGGAGATACTCCGTCCGGGTTTGAGAATGATAGAGAGAAAAACCGGCAGGCTTGTGATCGGTACCATTAACTATATGGGTGATCTTGGATTGCATGAAGAAGATGCCATACCGATCGAAAGGTTGGAGCCACGCTACAAAAGCGATTTTCACAAGTCAATTAAAATTGTTGTTCTGGGATTAAGGTATATATCTAACTTTACCGATTTTGACCCATTCATGTATGAAGAAGATGTAGAACTCAAATACTCACTCGATGAAGCAGATATCAACAGCGCGGATCTGATAATTATTCCTGGTTCAAAAAATACGGTAAGCGATTTACTCTTCGTACGTGAAAACGGTATCGAGAATTCCGTAAAGTCTGCTGTCAGGAGAGGAGTACCTTTGGTGGGTATTTGCGGCGGTTACCAGATGATTGGTCAACAGATACTCGATCCTCTTGGAATGGAAAGCGGAAAGAAAGAGGTGGCCGGCATGGGGTTACTGGATACAGTGACCACTCTTGATAAAACAAAAACAACATGTCAGATTGTTGCCTCCGCAGATTGTTCAAAGTTATTCAACACGGCTCAAAATGGTTCAAAAATGAATAACCTGAAAGGTTACGAAATCCATATGGGAAATACAAAGGGCGAAGCAGGTTTATTTGAAATCAGCAGGTTGAGCGGTTCAAAAAATTCAAACGGTTTAAACGGTTTAAACGGTTCAAACGGTTTAAACGGTTCAAACAGTTTAAACGGTTCAAACAGTTTAAACGGTTCAAACAGTTTAAACCGTTTAAGTAGCTTGAACGACACTCTTTTAGATGGTTCTTTAAAAGAGCATGTCTGGGGGACATACATTCACGGTCTTTTTGATAACGACAATTTCAGGCTGATGCTCCTAAATTCATTGAGGAAAAAGAAAGGCCTTCTGTACAAAGAAGAGACGATTAACTACCTTGCAAAAAAGGAAGAGGCTATAGACAACTGGGCCGGTATTCTAAAAAATAACGTTGACATATGTTTCATCCTGAGGCAGGTGGGTATGGAAGCGTGTCTACAGAACATAGCGAAGGATATAAAGTGACAGAATCTTATCTGCTGATATTTGCGTATATATTAGATGTTGTAATTGGTGACCCAAAGCAAATTCCGCACCCTGTCAGAATCATCGGATGGGCCATTGAAAAAGCAGAAGGCCGGTTAAGAAGGATTTTTAAAAAGACTAAAGGACAGCATGTTGGTGGAATATTACTTGTGTTCACAATAACAGGGGGAACATATTTAATATCTTATATTGTTAATCAGGCCCTCATTAGTTACAGTGAATTTGCCATAGGTTATTATTTGGCTCTTTTCATGCTTAGCTATCTTGTATCAACTACGTTTGCAACACGAGAACTCATAAAATCTGCAGAGTCGGTTATCGATTCATTAATAAATAATAAGATAAAAGATGCAAGAGCAAAACTCAGCCTTATAGTAGGCAGGGACACCGAGAATCTGGACAAAAAGGAGATTTCAAGGGCAACGATCGAAACTCTTGCAGAAAATGCTTCAGATGGAATTATTGCTCCGATTTTTTATTTTGTGATAGGTGGGTTCCCGCTTGCGATGACATATAAGGCAGTTAACACACTTGATTCTATAGTTGGCTATAAGAACGCCAAATATAAAAATTTAGGATGGGCGGCAGCAAGACTTGATGATACTGCCAACTTTATTCCGGCACGAATCACAGGTGTTGTAATTGTAATGGCAAGTACTGTGGTGAAATTTATGGGACGGAACGGAGTTAAAGGTGTCGGTGCTTTAAAGATTATGCTCCGGGATGGAAGGAAGCATACTAGCCCGAATAGCGGCATACCGGAAGCTGCAATGGCGGGTGCGCTTGGTGTAAGCCTTGGAGGTCCGTCAATGTACGACGGGATTATTATTGAGAAGCCATTTATCGGAGAAGAAAGACAGAACACAGAGTACTTGCGTGCTTCAAAAAAGGCTGTCATTCTTACGAAAATTACGTCATTTTTTGGGCTGCTGAGTGCTTTGGCGGGTATAGGTTTATGGAAGTAATCAAGTCACATAGTACACAGCACTCTGTTTATGAGCATGGCGGTAATATTTACAAAGCTGCCCGGGAGCTTGGTATTTCGGAAAACGAGATCATTGATTTCAGTGCATCCATAAATCCTCTTGGTATTTCGGATAAAGTTGAAAAAATGATTGCGAAGGAGATCGTTAATCTTGTTAATTACCCCGACCCTGATGCGAAAATGCTCAGGCAGTTTCTATCAACGAAACTCAATATTAAAAGTGATTCCATTATTTGCGGCAATGGAAGCACGGAACTTATATATCTTGTTCCAAGAGCGCTGAAGCCTGAAAAAGTGCTCATAGCATCACCCACTTTTTCTGAATATGAGAGAGCATGCAAAATAGGGAATGAGTTAAGAGTAAAGAGTTATGAGTTAAGAGAAGAAAATGGTTTTTCCATACAACCTGATGGCTTTGTAAGTGCAATGAATGGGTGCGACATGGCATTTCTGTGTAATCCGAATAATCCGACCGGACATATGCTCGAAAAAGATGCCGTATTGACGATTGCCAGGACTGCAGAAGAAATGAAATGCTATCTTGTTGTTGATGAGGCATTTATCGATTTTGCTTCGGATAATTCGGTAGTCAGAGAAGTACAGAATAATCCTTACCTGATTGTATTGAGGTCTTTAACAAAGTTCTATGCACTGGCTGGATTAAGGGTTGGATATGGAGTTTTTAACGAGGAAGTTATAGAGAGTATCAGGGAGCTTAAAGAGCCATGGACAGTAAATAATCTTGCGCAACATTCCGCTATTGCTGCTCTTGGTGATACTCAATATATAAAAGCGACGATGAATCTGATTAGACATGAAAAAAAATATCTCGAAAACAGCTTTAATAATATGGGGATAACGTTTATTCCCTCGGAAGCCAATTTTTATCTAATAAAGTTAAATCCGGCCCAAAATGTTTGTAATAAATTAAAAGAAAAGGGCATCCTGACGAGAGACTGTTCAAATTTTAAAGGGCTTGACAGATCGTATATAAGAGTGGCTGTTAAATCCGGCAAAGAAAATCAAAGGCTTATTCAGGAGCTTTCAAACTTATGCTGGAAATAATCATTATTGTTGCGCATGGCAGTACTGAAGCAGATACAGATGGTACTGCGTACATAGCGGATCAATTACATGGTATGCTTCATGCAGACTGCAATAAAGATTGTGTAAGGGTTGCTTATCTTCAATTCATGAAGCCTGATCTGAAAGAAGCTTTAGAGAATGTTGCGGAGGAGGGGATAAACAAAATTGTAATCCATCCATTTTTTTTAAGTAAAGGATTGCACGTTACAAAAAACATTCCGCAAATCGTTGAGAATTTTCAAAATGCCTATCCGGATGTTGAAGTTATTTGCACAGCCCCTCTTGGAGTTCATGAGAAACTGGCAGAGGTTGCACTTAAAAGAATTAAGGAAGTAGCGGATTAAGTTAATTAAGCAGTTAAGATCTTGATTTTTCAAGGGGAAGGAGGTGAAACGTTTGAAAAAGGCTAAAGTGAAGGCACACAAAAAGAATGTTAACGCTATTTCATATCACATGAAATGTGCTAAAACAGCCAATGGCTTGACACACTTTGTAATGTACGGTGATGTGCCGAAGAAGAAAATGCCTCTGTAATAAAAGAAGTATAAGGGCCGGACAAAATCTTTTTGTCCGGCCCACACAAAAGGATATTGTTATGAGAAGGCTTAGCCTGCATTATTCATAAATAATTTAAACCAAAGCAGGTGTCCCAAAAAAAACGTTTTGGGAGCGGCTTTTACTAATCTGGTTCCTGATACACTCTGTATATCAATATGTCATATAAATGTGTTTTATTAAAATATATGTTGCCGTATTCAAACCGTTTTTTTTGGGACACCTGCTTTAGGTAAAGAAAAAATTATATTTAGAAATAGAATAATTATTTAAAAAGGAGACCGATTACATGAACAAGAAGAATAAGTGTGGATGTTCACAGGGAGTGGTTGAAAGAGGGATATCATTTTCTAACATCGATTCAGACTGGAAACTGGCGCTTGATCCTGAAAATATTTTCTGGAGTGTATTACCGGGAAGCAACGGGGATTTTATGCTTCCACAAAATCTGATAGACCTTTATAACAAGGAGATGAAGCATCTTGATACCGAGATGTATAACTTCAGGTTTAATGAGCCTTTGAACTGCGTATATATAGACCCGACCGACAGGTGCAATGCTAACTGCCCCTACTGTTACATTCCGTCAAAAATAAGGAAGCAGGGAACGCAGATGACGGCTGAAGAACTGGACATCGTGCTTTCAAAAATCGTTGATCATTTCAAAAAAGTAAAGAAAAAGCCGGTTATTGTATTCCATGCTGCTGAGCCGCTTATGGTGAAGGATATATTATTCGGTTCCATAAGGAAATATCACAGGAAAATGCTTTTCGGCATCCAGACAAATGCTCTTCTTCTGGAAAAAGAAGATGTTGAGTTCATAAAGAAATATCGGGTCGGGATCGGAATTTCACTCGATGCAGCTACTGCGATAGTTAATAACCGTTCACGCGTATCAGGAAAGGGTGAAGGGAACTATAAAAAGGCTGTTCAGGCACTTGACTGGTTTAAGGGATATGAGGGACTTAACGTGATCTGCACGGTAAATAAATACAACGTAAATAAGCTCGCAGATCTTGTTAAATTTCTTCACAAAAAGAAGGTCCCCATGGTGCTTCTCAATCCCGTGCGTGTTACTCAGAAGCGTTCCGACAAAGTAAAACCTGATGACAGGATATATGCGAAGAACCTGATAAAGGCCGTTGACACCGCAATGGAACTCACAAGGAAAACCGGACGACAGATCGTGATAGGCAACTTTGCCAATGTATTGCTTGCGATCATATCTCCTACTGCGAGGCGTATGATGTGCGACATATCGCCTTGCGGTGGAGGAAGGACATTTCTTACGGTTACTGCCGACGGCGCAATGGTGCCGTGTGGAGAATTTATCGGTTTCAAGGAGTTTTCGGGCGGGAATATTTTCAAAACATCAATTGCAAAGGCCATGGACTCCAAACCATTTAAGGAGATCAGGGCAAGAATGGTTGAGAACATTGATGAATGTGATACCTGTGATTTCAGGCATATATGCGGGTCACCATGCCCGGCGGAAATGTATGCCCGTGGTAACATTAATAAGAAGGCCGTATTCTGCGATTTCTATAAAGAGATAATTGTACATGCATTTAAAATGATCGCCGAGGATAACGTGAAGTATCTCTTGCGTGATGATTCGCTCGACCAGATGGTATATGAGTATCAGTATTAGGAGAAGCAAGTGAAAAAAGTCTACATAATAGGTATCGGGTTTCGTCCTCTTGATAAGAATGCGCGTAAGGTTCTCATGAACTCGGAAGTTGTCCTTTCTAATGAAAGGCTGCTTGAGGCTTTTAAAGACTATGATGAATATGTATCTGTTAAAGACAGGATAATAGCGCTGAAGGATATTCATGAGACAAAAAAATATATTCGGGAAAACTATCAGCAAAAATCGATAGCACTGCTTGCTGCGGGCGATCCGATGTTTTTTGGAATAGGAAGAGTGATAAAAGATGAGATAGGTAAAGATGCTATAGAGGTTTTCCCGGACCTGTCGAGCGTTCAGGTCGCATTCTCAAAAATCAGGGAACCCTCAAGTAACGCCTTTTTTGTAAGCTTCCATGGAGGTCCGGACCCAAAGAACAGAAGAAAGCTTGAGCATGAGTTATCAGACCTGCCTGCTCTCCTGGAAAAACATGACAAGATCGGAATACTTACAGATAAGCTAAACAACCCGTCAATTATCGCAAAAACCCTTATTGCATCTTTCGCGCTTCCTGACTTCAACACTTCCTCATTGAAAATGTTTGTATGTGAAAAACTTGGTTATGAGGATGAAAAAATCACAGAGGGATCACCGGATGAGATTGCCCTTATGTCCTTTGCCCATCCGAA
>CAYPIT010000019.1:0-4363 GCA_964410825.1 uncultured Nitrospiraceae bacterium | reverse complement strand
TTTCCCCAATATGCCATTTACAAAACATTTCAGGATCGTAAGTCAATGAATCACGGACTGCTTGGAGCAAAAGTGCTTCTTAAAGAAAATGTTTTAGACAGACTTCCATATTTTGAAAAGGATTTAATTATCAAATCGGTTAAATTCCATGGGGCTTATACAATACCAAATATTTTTAGAGAGAAAGTGAGATTTTTCCTGAAACTTATCAGGGATGCGGATAAGGTAGATATTTATCGCGTATTTGTAGAGTATTATGAAAGCTCCGAAGAGGACAGGGCAACTGCTACAGCCTTTGGTGTGCCGGATTCACCAGAATATTCAAAAGCCATGCTTTCATGTATTACGCAGAAAAAAGTTGCGTCATATTCTTTGATAAAGACCGAAAATGATTTTAGAATAATGAAGCTGTCCTGGTTATATGATATGCACTTTGATGAATCTGTTCGTATAATACGTAATAAAGGATATATCGACAAGCTTATCATGCTGCTTCCGCAGACAGATGAGATTAAAGCAGCCATGTCTGTCCTGAGTCAATATGTGGATGAGAGAATAGGTGGAAAGTTACAATGAATATTTATGCAGCTCACAATTAATTATCTTTTGGCTGGTTTCTGTATATTGCCCGTGCCTGTTTGAAAATATCAAAATATTCTGCTGTTTTGTAATCAGGGAAAGTATATGGTAATACCTGGTAATTATTTTTTGAGTATATAAGAGTAACTTCTCCATAAATGCCATTACTCAGATAAATTCTATGAGAAAAGTCTTTTGTTGATACCAGTACAAGTTTAGCAGAATCCAGATATCCAGGGTCTAGATTTATCCTTCTGCCTCCATCTGAATTCAGGTTCTGCTTTTCAAATTCGATGGTTCTTAATTTAATTTCAGCGATAGTTAGCGGATCGATAAGGTTCTCAAAAAAAACAAACTTTCTCTTCAGCCCCGCCCCCATTTCCTCTTCATAATAATCGGTATGTTCCCATGGCCATACAGAGCTTTCCAGGTCGATAGGTCCTAAAATATCAGATAATTTTTGTCCCAGTTCATTAAAAAGAGCATCATCCTGAGAAAGCATACCGATAAAGAGCTTGACCGGATTTGGTTTAGTTATTTTACCCATAGACTAATTTAGCAAATTCCTCTCTTTTATCGGCCCGGTGAAAACGACAAAGTCTGCAATACCTTCTTCAATTTTATCGTCCAACAAAACAACCGCATATTCAAGTCCATTTCTCCTGTAAGTCCTCTTTGGAATACCTGAACCGAATCTAAGATGTCCCTGTCCGGCAAGGACCACTATTTGATATTCCGAATTCTTCTGAATAAACTCATAAACAGATTGAGACATGGTTTCATCCCACAGTATTTGCGCCTGATAAAAATAATCGAAATTCTTTATTCCTGATTTCTCATGCATTCGAAATATTTCTTTAAGTCTTTCCTTGTACTCTTTATCAGAAAAATCCATCTCTTCGGGAATATCTTTCTTTTCTTCATCCGAGAGGGAGTCAATCCCGTTTGCGGATACTTTTTTGACTATTTCTCTCTGAAGGTTCAGGGCAATTACAGGCACATTTTCCGTCCTCGCAAAATCAAGTATGGGTTTATAAAGGTTGTAATCAAGACCCCATCTTTTAAAATATTCCGATTTTTCAAGAAAATCTTTTTCATTTATCCTGCCCGCAATGAAGCTGTCAAGCACCTCCTGAAACGGTCCTTGAAACATTTCCATTCCAATAGCCGTCTTCCTGTTCTTCCTGTATATCCCTTTAACAATGTCCAGCTGGACTGCATGATGGGCAAAGACATCATGAATTTCGCCAACGTATATGATTTTCCTGTTTGTAATCCTGTTAATAAGGTCTGATACAGCAGTCATAGATGCAATATCTATTGCAGTTGTATCGTGTGTTAGGCCCATGAACACTTTCCTTTGAATGTAATGTATTTCTTTTTAAAAATTCAATTGATTTTATTTCATTATTATATAGAAACCCGCATCTTCATTATTAAGTCTTTCTCAAGTCCTTACAATCAAATTTAATTGAAGCATAAATCGTAAGTTAGCCTCTGGCCTGAGTATTTTGGTGATTATCTGATTTTAATAGCTTTTTGACTTCGTTATATTGCTGCGCTTTCCTGTGTTATAATTAACTGTCATTAGGGGGACACAGGCTGCAGGCTTCAATATAGACAAATTTCTTGATCGGATTTCTGTAGTCCCTTTATTAATGAAAGAGGGACATGAATGAAAGAAGTAATTCCGCAGGAATTAATTGAAAAGAAGATTTATTTAATCAGGGGTCTGAAAATAATGCTTGACAAAGACCTGGCGGCACTATATGAGGTGGAGACCAAGGTATTAAATCAGGCTGTCAAAAGGAACCTTAAAAGGTTCCCTGTAGACTTTATGTTTCAATTAAGTCAGGAGGAGGTTGCAAAACTTTCAAGGTCACAATTTGTGACCTTGAAGAGAGGGCATAATATTAAAAATATACTGGCCTACATTATGTGTCTTGGCAAAGTATTTGAGTTGCTAAACTGTCCGAGCGGTTAAAATCTATTTTTTAGAATCGAGCACTATTTCTTCTCCCTCTTAAACCCTATTTTTCGAGTCTCCTTCACTGGTGGAGACATTAATTGACGAATTGCCTCAAAGATCATATGGATTTCATCATCATGTTTTTCGAACTTTCTTTCCAGTTGCTTCAGCTTATATGCTAAATCTTTATGTTTTGAAAGCATTTCTTTTAATTTAACAAAGGTTTTTATTATGTTAATACTTATTTTTACGGCTCTTTCACTTTTTAAAACACTTGCAAGCATTGCAACTCCGTGCTCAGTAAAAGCATATGGCGCAGAACGAGAATGCTTCATGGTTTTAAACCGGTGACAAATTGTCACCAGTTTGTTTTTCTCATCTTCGTTCAACTGGAACATAAATTCTATTGGAAAACGGTCAATGTTCCGTTTGACCTGACGATTAAGATACTTAGTTTCTACGCCGTAAAGTTCTGCTAAATCCCGGTCTATCATTACCTTTTGCTTCCTTAACAAGAAAATACGTTCTTCGACTATTTCCTGCGGAATGATTTCATTCATGCAAGCCTCCACACCATTCAAATCAGTTTATTAAGTTGAAAACTATAGCCTTTGTCCCCGAAATGACGAGTTGATTATAACATAAACATCACGGGAGAAACGGGGGTTTACTTTAACTATTCAAGAAACTACTGAGGCGGGCATACTTTCACGCACAGTCCGCAAATATACTGGCCAACGTTATGTGACTTGGCAAAGTACTTGAGTTTTTCCAGGCATGCTGTTTTATTCCAATCTTTATATGAATCCTTAATCGCGTTTACAGGACATATTTCGATACACTTCTTGCATTCGCCGCAGTCTCTTTCAACAGGTTTATCAGTTTCCAGAGGCATGTCCGTAAGTACGGTTGCGATCCTTATTTTTGAACCATACTCAGGATGAACAAGCAGATTGTTTCTTCCTATCCAGCCGATGCCGGCCTTCAGGGCGATCATTTTATGGGATAAATGAGCTGTCTGTTGCTCCCAGTCAACGATCTGGCTGGCTGGTATTGGCAGAGCGTTATAGCCTTTATTTTGAATGACGATCGAGATTTTCAGAGTTATTTGATCGAGCATCCAGTTGATCATCCGATAATGATGCAGGTAATGTCGGGTTGGCCCGATTATACAGCCTTTCAGTACTGAAGTTGATACTCTTGCTCCTATCGCTATTCCAAATGATAGATTTTCTGTCTGATCAGACGGCAGGGCATTAAAGTGAGGTCTTAAATCTGTTATATCGGCTGTGCCGAATGCAGTGGCACCAGAAGAGCAGGCAAGGGTTTGCAGATCTTCATACATGCCTTCTACAACCACTTAGTAATTAATTCAATTGTGTCGTCACCATCCCATTCTCTGGGACCGACTATTTTTTCTCTTACGATTCCTTCTTTATCGATGATAAATGTCTCGGGTACCCCTGTTATACCAAAGATCTTTGCTGACTCATTTTCCGGACTAATAAGGGTTGGTGGACTGACTTTCTGTGTCTTGTAGTAGTTTGCCAGATTTGCAGGATCATCTCTGAACAGCATTCCAAGCATCTGAAATGGCTCGCCCTTCATCTTTTCATACAGGGCTTCCTTGTGAGGCATTTCTGCCTTACAGGTGGTACACCATGTTGCCCAGAAATTAATGAAAACTACTTTCCCTTTTAGATCAGATAATCTCCATAATTTACCATTTGAATCGGATATTCAAACTCAGGAGGGGGGTGGCCAACTGATGGGGTTTTTCTCTTTTGTTTTTTTTTTGGGATAAAAAATAATGCA
>CAYPIT010000018.1:0-18126 GCA_964410825.1 uncultured Nitrospiraceae bacterium | reverse complement strand
TGCATATGGTTATTGCGGGCAAATACAAAAACCTGCGTCAGGCTCAAAATGCCGGAAAAGGCCTGGCAGAGCACGGGTTTGAATATTTCATCTCCCGATAATTCTTTTATCAGTTTTGAATTTTTCTTCTATCTTTTACCCTTATTTTTTATTGTGTAAGATCAATTCTCTCACAACTTCTAAACAAGAGACATAATGAATTAAAAATGAACATTTTGCGGTAAAATTAATAAGCGAGAGATATGTTTTATTTTGAAGACTTGTACGAGGTTTTATCTATAATCGAACCATTATTTCTTCTGCTATGTGATTAAATAATTTCTTGTTGCTATTTTCTGAGGGACTCTTTGAATGTGGCACAATGCCTATAACAGGCACTCCTGCAAGTTTCATGATTAAATCAGGATTGGTTTTCTCAGGTAATCCGGCTCTGGATTTCACTGCAAAATTCATTATTACACCTATAACACCCACCCCCCTGTTTCTTGCGGCCTCGATTGTTAGCAGCGTATGGTTTATCGTCCCGAGTCCCGGCCTTGATACAATCACAATCGGCAAACCAAGATCATTAATAAGGTCAATGAAGAGATACTCTTTATAGACAGGAACCATGATACCCCCTGCGCCTTCAACGATTGTTATATCATATTTTCTTACAAGCCGCTCATACGTTGAATATATCTTCCTTTTGTCGATTTTTAAACCTTCAATGTCTGCTGCAACCGATGGCGCAACAGGGTGCTTTAGTCTGTATGGATTGACTGCATCTATTGATTCATCTACACCGGATGCCTTGAGCAGACTGACAGTATCTTCAGGAAAGAGTTTACCCTTCATGATCCTGCAACCGGATTCCACGGGTTTCATTGGACAAACATCAATCCCCTTTTCTCTCATCGCCTTTATCAATCCAACAGCCACAAAGGTTTTGCCAACACCTGTATCTGTCCCGGTTATGAATATACTCTTCTTCATACTATCCTCGAATCCAGATTAAAAACCTGCCCGGTTATACCCTTTCTCTCAGAAAGAAAACAGATAAATTCTGCAACATGATCAGGTTCAGAATATTTCTTGATCAAACTATCTTGTAATGCTTCGTGTTTTGCAGTTTCGGTTGAGTAACTGCCCATATCAGTCATCATATAGCCGGGAAGGACCGCGTTCACCATAACATTGTATCTGCTCAATTCTACGGCCGATGTTCTGGTCAGACCCAGAAGACCGGATTTGGCCGCTGAATAAACTGATAATCCCTGTTTGCCCTTCAACCCTGCAAACGAAGATATGTTGATTATCTGTCCGCTCCTCTTCTTGATCATGTGACGGGCAACAGTGCGCGTTAAGAGAAAAGCCCCCTTCAGGTTGGTATTTACTATATCATCAAAATCATTTTCGGATGTCTTGATCAGGAGGGATTCTTTTGTTATGCCGGCATTATTTATAAGCAGATCAATAGTTCCCCATTTTTCCACTACCTTATCAACAAGGGTCTTTACTTCATTTGATTCCTTAACATCAGCCTGAAGCACAAGAGATTCCTTAATCTGTGACGCAACCGATTCTGCGTCATGCTTCCTGTCCTTATAATGCACAACAACTCTATGGCCTCTCTTGTCGAATGCAAGAGCTATTGCCTTCCCAAGACCCCTCGATGACCCGGTTACTAAACAAACCATCATAGAAATAAAGTGTACATTATAATGCAGTAGCTGATCAGAGAATTATTTAATTTTGTTCATGGCTTCCAATGCCATATCTATATCTTTATACGTATGCCCTGCTGTAACCGTAAATCTTATCCTGCATTTTCCTTCTGACACAGTTGGAGGACGTATGGCAGGAGCAAAGATTTGATTTTTATAAAGATGGCTCCCGATTCTTAGAGCCTCTTTTGTTTCTCCAGCCATAACAGGAATGATCGGTGTTTCCGAATCAAGTGTGTCAAAGCCGATGTTTTTTAATCCCTGACACATTCTCTCCCTGTTTTTCCACAATTTCATCCTTCGATAATCTGATCCTGAATCCAGCATATTAATTGCACTCATGGAAGCCTCTGCTACCGCTGGAGGGAGAGAGGTGGAATATATAAAACTTCTTGCCCTGTTAACCAGTAAATCTATCAGTTCACTATTACCTGCCACAAAGCCGCCAAAACATCCAACAGCTTTACTCAGAGTACCCATCTGAATGATGTCTCCTGATTTAATTCCAAAATACTCAAGCCCTCCCCTGCCTGTTTTTCCGACTACACCCGTAGCGTGAGCATCATCAATCATTAAGAGCGCATTAAATTTTTTGCAAAGGGAAACTAAATCCTTTAGAGGAGCTATATCACCATCCATGCTGAAAACCGTATCTGTTACTATCAAGACCCTGACGTTTTTCTTTCTTTTAATATTATTAACGAGAAGAGACTCCAGATGGGTTACGTCTCTGTGCCTGTAGATTATTACATCAGCCTTTGCAAGTCTCGCACCATCAATAATACTGGCATGATTCAACTCATCACTGAAGACAATCGAATCCTTTCCTGCCAGCGCATCAATGATTCCTGTGTTTGCAGCATAACCTGTATTAAAGACCAGCGCAGATTCGGTTTTCTTAAATGATGCAATATTCTGTTCAAGTTGCCTGTGAGAATCATACGTACCGCTGAGCAGCCTCGATGCACCGGATCCAAAGCCATATTTTTTTAATCCTGCCATGGCTGCCTTGACGATATCAGGATGCTGAGACAGGTTCAGATAATCGTTTGAAGAGAAATCAAGAAAGGTTTTACCGTTTATTGATATTTTGGGGCCCTGTGATGATTCAATACAGACCGTCTGTCTGAAAAGGTTTTTTGATTTAGTCTCTGAAAGTGCTTCTCTTAACCATTCCACTTTTGTATTGTCTGTGTTCTCTATTCTGTGCTTTGTATACTAAACCCCTTCATGTTCATCAGGGGCCCAGATATACTTGTGGATCTGTAATTGTACTCTGACAGGGATGTTGTCGCTTAAAACCCAGCTTACAAGAGATTTGGGTGAGAGTTCTCCATAGGCAGGCGACATAAGGATGTTATCAAATTTATCATGCAGATTATTATTAGTGATCACTTCTTTGGCCCATTCATAGTCAGACTTATCCATGAGAACAAATTTGATCTGATCAGACTTTTTAAGAAACTCGAAATTCTTTGGCCTCATTCTTTCGCTCATGCCGCTCTTTGGAGTCTTATAGTCCATAATTATGTTAAGTCTTTTATCAAGGCAGCCTATGCATATAGACCCGTTTGTTTCGATTAGGACATCATAATCTTTATCAAGAAGAGTTTTTAATAGTTTCGGGGTTTCTTCCTGCAGTAAAGGTTCCCCACCTGTAAATTCGACACACTTAACCCCGTATTCCTCAATTTTCGAGACTATCTTTTCATCTGACAGTTCCTCGCCATCATAGTAAGCATAATTGGTATCGCAGTATGTGCATCTCAGATTACAGCCGGCAAGCCTTATGAATGTACAGGGTAGTCCGGCATACGTGGACTCCCCCTGAATGCTTTTGAATATCTCATTAATTTTCAGCATATTTGAGATGAATCTATAAAGATTAACGGTTAATTAAAATAATAATATCATACATTACAAAGTCTTGACAATTACAATGCAACTATAGTTATAATCTTCCAAATGATAAAGAGAATTTCATTCCTTTTTCTAATCTTTTTCATCTCACCTCTTTCTCTGCAAATCTCCTCTGCTGATATTTCAGTAATTCATGTTGAAGGTATCGTAAATCCTGTTATGGCAGAGTTCATATCAAAAAGCATTGATGTATCTGTTGAAAAAAATGATAATCTTCTCGTTATTGAACTCGACACACCGGGCGGGCTTGATACCTCGATGAGGTCTATTGTAAAAAAAATAATCGCGAGTGAAGTGCCTGTTGTTGTATATGTTGCCCCGAGCGGTGCCCGGGCCGCATCTGCGGGTGTATTTATCACTCTTGCGGCGCATATCGCCGCCATGGCCCCGGGCACAAATATAGGCGCAGCCCATCCTGTAGGTGTGGGCGGCAATATGGACGAGACTATGGCAGAAAAGGCTGTAAACGACGCATCCGCTTATATAAAATCATTGGCAGAGAAAAGGAACCGGAACGCAGAGTGGGCTGAGAACGCTGTCAGGGAAAGCGTATCTATAACAGAGAAAGAAGCACTGGAATCTAATGTTATAGATTTAATCTCTTCTGATCTTAAGTCACTGTTAGACACAATTGACCAGAGGACCGTTGAAACATCCAGCGGTAGGCATACTATCACAACAAAAGGAATTAAGATTACGCGCCGGGAAATGAGTATAAGGGACAAAGTCCTTGATATTATCAGTGACCCTAACATCGCATACCTGCTAATGCTTCTTGGTTTTTACGGAATTTTCTTTGAACTGACAAATCCGGGTGCTATATTCCCGGGAGTGCTTGGCGTTTTGTCCCTTATACTTGCTTTATATTCGTTCCAGACCCTGCCGGTAAATTATGCGGGCCTTATGTTGATCATTCTTGCTATAGTATTATTTATTCTTGAAATAAAAGTTACATCATACGGTCTCTTGACTGTTGGAGGTATAATTTCGATGATTATCGGATCCCTGATGCTGTTTGAATCCGCCCTGCCTTTCTTTAAACTTTCATTAAAAGTGGTATTGCCGGCTGTCCTTCTGACAGCATTATTTTTTGGCTTGACTATTTACCTTGCACTTAAGGCTTACAGGAGAAAACCGGCCACCGGAGTTGAAGAACTTATCGGTCTCGAAGGTGAAGCCAGGAGCGATATCCATAAGAAAGGACAGGTATTTGTGCATGGTGAGTTATGGAAGGCATGGAGTGATGAACCTGTTAGTAATGGCGATAAAATTACAGTTGAAGAAGTCAAGAACCTTAAGTTGAAGGTTCGGAAATTTATTTAAAAGCAGTTGACAGAAAACAAATAACTATTAACTTTTAACGGGAGGAACATTATGCCTCAGTTTGGTTTTTCAAGTTCAATATTAGGAATCATTCTTGTTATTTATTTTCTTACAAGCGCGATTAAGGTGCTTCGTGAATACGAAAGAGGAGTAATCTTCAGACTCGGAAGACTGATTCCTGTCAAGGGACCGGGACTGATAATAATCTGGCCTATCATTGATAAAATAGTTAAAGTTGATCTCAGGACCGTTACCTTCGACGTCCCTGCACAGGACATAATCACAAAAGACAATATATCAGTTAAAGTGAACGCTGTGGTTTATTTCAGGGTAATGGATCCTACTAAAGCTATAACTGCTGTTGAAGATTTTCATTACGCTACATCGCAGATATCTCAGACAACACTCAGAAGCGTTCTTGGACAAAGTTCTCTTGATGAACTACTGGCTAAAAGAGATGACTTGAATACTGAGCTCCAGAAAATAATTGATGAACAGACAGAACCATGGGGTATAAAAGTCACTGCTGTTGAAGTCAAGAACGTTGACCTGCCATCAGAAATGTTAAGGGCCATTGCCAAGCAGGCAGAGGCCGAACGTGAACGGAGAGCAAAAGTAATTCACGCGGAAGGTGAATTTCAGGCATCTCAGAAGCTTACCGAAGCAGCAGCTATTATCGGCAGAGAACCATCTGCCCTGCAACTCAGATTCCTACAGACCCTGACAGAAGTTGCAACCGAAAAAAACTCAACTATAATTTTCCCTATACCGATAGATCTCATTGATGTGTTTGTTAAGAACCGAAAGACCGACTCCGCATAAATGGGTCGAATAAAGAGAAGCCCATTAATCAGAACGGTTCAGCAGGCCAAGCGGCTCATCAAGATCGTAATCGGTTTCACGGTAATATTATTTGGATGCATAATGCTTGTAACGCCCGGGCCCGGAATTGTTGCGATCGTTCTGGGCCTCGCGATTCTGGGCACTGAATTTGTGTGGGCAAGGAGACTGATGAAGCGCTTTGAAAAAGAAGCAAGCAATGTCAAGAATTCATTTTTTAAAAGAATAATCAAGAAGTCAAAGGATAAAAAAAGATAACCGCTTCATGGACACACCTACGAGGTGTGCTTTCTTTCACCTCGTAGGTGTGGGAACCGGGGCCTCTTTTATTTATTTCCATACAAATAACAATTGACACTTTATATACATAAAATGTGAGTAGTATCAGGTCTATAATCTTCAGAAATATCTGTAAAATGTGACACCAAGGCTTTGTGCTAAGACAACGCACTCGAATGTATGACAGCGGTGACTGTTTTAGGTTGTGTTTGTTTATGGTCAGAAAATCATCTTATTGCTTTTAAGTATGCTACATGGTACGCATCCGTGATGAGGAATACATAAAAAAATATGAATAGAAAGTCATCAATAATAGGCAGTCTGCTTTTGATCATTTTTATAATAGTTACTATTCATTCTATCTCAGTGGCTACTCCTGAATATTCCGAGAGATCTGAACAAGGCTGCCTGACATGCCACGAAGATGAAGAAAGCGGTGGTAGGCTCACAACAGAGGGCCTTGAATTTGCCGCTTCTGGTTACACATGGCCACCGTTGGGAGGGTATAGGGTGCTCGGGCCAATTCGTAAATCTGTACGTTTTAGTGTTGGGTTATTGCATATTGTTGCTGCTTTTCTATGGTTTGGCACAATACTTTATGTTCATCTTATGCTGAGACCGGGGTATGCTTCACGAGGATTGCCGAAAGGTGAAGTTGTGCTTGGATTAATATCTATGGCTATAGTTGGAATTAGCGGCATATTACTGACTATATCCAGAATCAGAAGTCTTGATGTACTTTATTCAAGTCAATGGGGACAATTATTATCTTTAAAAATAATCTTTTATATCATAATGATTTCTTCTGCGTTATTTACTGTCTTGTTCATAGGACCAAAATTAAAAGAAGGTAAGATAAGAGCCGCCATTCCAGAGAATAAAATATTTGATCCCTTAACGCTGCAGACATTTGATGGGAAAAATGATTCACCGGCATATGTTGCATTTAAAGGTAAAGTTTATGACATGACCTCTCTCAACCTTTGGAAAAACGGAATACATATGAAGCACCAGGCAGGACATGACCATACTGAATCTATAAAAAAAGCTCCTCACGGAGAAGATAAATTAGAAAAATTAAATGTAGTCGGTACATATGATGCCACGTTAAAGCCACCAAAAACATTTGCACAAAAAGCTTTTTATTTTGTCGCATACATGAATCTTTTTATCGTATTTATCGTGCTTTTTATCATTGCATATTGGAGATGGGGACTTTAATGTATATGCAGTGGACTTGAATGCGTACTAGCAGTGTAATTGCCCAACTTACATCATATTAACAGGATCTACATCAATATCAACTTTCAGATCTTTTACATCCTTTAACATATCCAGTATTTTTGATGTTATCCTGCGAATCGTTTTAGAGTTTTTGTCCTTCAGGATCAGATGCCATCTCCATAAGGTCTTTATTTTCTCGATAGGCGCGGGGGCAGGTCCGAGTATATCAACACCTTTATGATCGATGCTCCTTATCTTATTTTTTATGCTTCTTGCTGTTTTTCCCGCAGTATCCTTATTCCTGAAACTCAATATAATTCTGATCAATTTACTAAATGGCGGATATGATAATTCCTTCCTTAAGGTTATTTCCTTTTTATAAAATCCTATAACATCATGATTCACCACATAATCAAATACATAATGGTCAGGCTCATAAGTCTGTATATAAGCCAGCCCCGGCAATTCGCCACGGCCTGTTCTTCCTGCAAGCTGTGTAAAGAGCTGAAATGCCCTCTCTGCTGT
The DNA here is from genome assembly GCA_964410825.1 of uncultured Nitrospiraceae bacterium. Taxonomy (GTDB): domain Bacteria; phylum Nitrospirota; class Thermodesulfovibrionia; order UBA6902; family UBA6902; genus CAZVHL01. The sequence goes on along the minus strand of CAYPIT010000018.1, from coordinate 10,309 downwards.
CCTGAAATCAGGAAGATTTAGAGCCACATCTGCAGAAACCGCAGCTGAAAGTGTAACGTCAGGAAAATCATGCCCCTTAGCCACCATCTGAGTGCCCAGCAACAGATCGATTTTTTTATTCTCCATATTCCTGACTATCCTGTAATGAGAAAGTTTTTTCTGTGTTGTATCCCTGTCCATTCTCTGGATTGACAGCTCAGGCAGGATTTTATAAAGTTCCTCCTCTATCCTTTGGGTTCCGGCGCCAATGTACTTAAAATTCCTGCCCCTACATTCAGGACATAATTTTTTAGGCTTGAGGAATGAATTACAATAATGGCAGTTTAATGTATCAGAGTCTTTATGATAAATGAGAGTAATACTGCAGGAAGGGCATTTGTAAGTGTACCCGCAGTCAGCACATAAAAAAAAGGGCGAATACCCCCTTCTGTTGAGCATCAGCAGGGATTGGCGGCCAGACGCTGTATTTTCTCTTATAACTTCAATGAGCTTGTCAGAAAATGTAAAAGTCCTGCCCGCCTCCTTTGTCATATTAATAATTTCTACCTTCGGCAGTGGTTTCCTGTCTATTCTGTGTTCAAGTCTGAGATACCTGAATTTACCCTTTTTTGCATTGTAAAAAACTTCCATGGATGGAGTTGCTGAGCCGAGGATTACTTTTAATGACTCAAGCTGTGAACGTGCAAGAGCAACATCTCTTGCGTTATACCTGAGACCTTCAAATTGTTTATAAGAAACCTCCTGTTCTTCATCTATCACTATCAACCCCAGATTTTCAAATGGAGCAAATACAGCACTTCTTACACCAACTACTACTCTGACATCGCCATTTCGAATTTTTTGCCAATTTATAATACGCTCACCCAAAGAAAGCCCACTATGATAAAAAACAACCTCTTCACCAAAACTTCCTCGAAACCGGTCGATCATCTGGGCAGTTATCGCAATTTCAGGCACGAGAACAATAGCCGCTCTTTTCTCCGGCATTGATTTGATCGCATTTATATAGACCTCTGTTTTGCCGCTTCCTGTGACCCCATGAAGGAGAAACACACCATCTTCCACCTTATTAATTTCGGTCAGTGCATTGAGTTGTTCCTGTGTGAGTCTGGATATCTTCCTCTTTTTTATGTCAGCATCATATGTAATCCTTGCTTTCCCCGCCTTCCTTCCACTAAAAAAAGCTGATGGTACAGCATTTTTTAAAGCGAGTCCCGAACTTGACATATAGTATTGGCCAACCCACTTAAGCAGATTAAGTAAACTTTCAGGAACAAGCGGAACGTCATCCAGCACTTTATTAATTGCTTTAAGGATAATTGTCTTATTTCTGGAGGGGTGTAACATGCCTCGCCCTTGCAAAGGCGGATTATTTAAGTCATCCCTGTTAATCCCAACAACAATCCCCACTTTTTCCTTCCGTTTAAATGGCACATGCACACGACAGCCGATGTTTATTGCTGGTTCAAGGTCTTTCGAAACAGAATAGGTAAACGACTCCGCGTTTATGGGGAAAAGGATATTTGCGTACATTTATGGTTAGCCTATATTATTCACCCGGCAAAGCAGGTATCCAAAATATTTATGAATAATGCATGTTAGCTATCTATTTTCCAAAGGGATATAGCTGTTGAAATCTTCCAAAGAGGACACATATGACGGTCGAATAAGTTTCCCCTGTATAATCTCCTCTATCCTGTGAGCAGTCCATCCTGCAACACGCGACATCGCAAATATAGGCGTGAATAATTCTTTTGGAATGCCTACCATGTCATAGAGGAATCCGGAATAAAAGTCCACATTCGGACAGACCCTTTTCCCCTTCTTTTTCCTGATTAACCTGACAGATAGATCTGCAACTTTTTCATAGAGATTAAACTCCTGAATTCTTCCGGTATCCTGAGCAAGTCTGAACACCTTTTGTTTTAATATCGGCTCTCTCGGGTCAGATACTGTATAAACAGCATGACCCATTCCATAGATTTTTCCCAGGCAGTCAAACTGCTTCCTTTCAAGTATGCCACTGAGATAAGAAGAAATTTCTCCATCATCCCGCCAGTCCCGCACTTTATTCTTAATATCATCTATCATATCGACCACTAATTCACTCGCTCCACCATGAAGGTGTCCGGCAAGAGAGGCGATCCCGGCACAAATTGCCATATATGTGTCCGTAAGAGTTGATGAGACGGTTCTTACCGAAAAGGTTGAGTTATTACCTCCTCCATGCTCGGCATGCAAAATTAAAGCAATATCAAAGATATGAGCTAATGATTTCTCAGGAATTTTCCCGTTGAGCATATACAGAAAATTTTCTGCTGTGCTCAACCCGCTGTCCGGCTCAACAAACGAGGGAGATCTGTTTGTACCGGATTTTAAAACGTTAAAATTATAAGCAATGATCGTCGGAAACTTTGCGATGATATCAATGCACTGCCTTGTAACATCCCCAATGTCGGTAGATGTTGGATTGCTGTCAAACTTATTGAGAATTGAAACAGCTCCATGCAACGCCCCCATCTGGTCATCATTTTCTGAGTTAAATTTTATAATATTTTTTGCCATTTCAGGTAACGATCTCCGAACCGATAGTTCGCGTAAGAAGCTTTGCAGGTCATCAGTAGTCGGAAGTTCTCCGGTAAGGAGCAGGTAGGCCGTCTCCTCAAAACCCATCCTCTGCTCTTTCTCCAGATTTCTAACTATGTCTTCAATGTCATAACCGCAATAATAAAGTTTTCCATGTACCGGAATGTTATTTCCCACCCTGCTCTTTTCATACCCCTTCACCTGACCTTTACTTGTTATGCCGGCAACAACACCTGTACCGTTCTGATTACGCAGACCAAGTTTAACATTCCTCTTTTTTACCAGCCCGGGATCCAGGCCGTCATGTTCTATCTCCAGTTTAATGATTTTTTCCAGTAAATTTTCCATATTACCTCCAAAAAAACGAATTCTTCCATATTAAGATGCGGTTCAACAGACGAAAGCCAATTTAATCTGACGTTACAATCTCTCTTCTTCTAAAAAACCACTTCTCAATTTCAACCGCAATAAATACAAAAGAAGAAAGAACCAGCGTTATAAAAAGTTCACCTGCGGTAAGAGGTGAGGTTTTAAAAACAGGATTTAAAAAAGGAATGTATATTGTCGCCAACTGTAGAAGGAATGTCAACAAGACCGCACCAAGTAAAGGCTTATTTGAAAACAGCCCTATCTTAAACAGCGACTCTTTATCAGACCTTATGGCTAACACATGTCCCATCTGACTTAAGGACAAAACAGTAAAAACCATGGTCTGCCAGTGAGTCCCTCCTGTCTTCATAAACCAGGCCTGTGTAAAAATCGATACACTTCCCATAAGCAGTCCTACCCAGAATAAATGATAGCCGAGACCATGTGCAAATATACTCTCCTTTGGATGCCGGGGCGGCTTTTTCATGATCTCCTTTTCTGCAGGTTCCACAGCAAGGGCAAGTCCCGGTAGTCCATCAGTCACAAGATTTATCCATAGGATGTGAATCGGCAGCAGCGGGATAGGAAGCCCCAGAAAAGGCGGAAGAAATATCGTCCATATTTCACCCGAATTACTGGTCATTGTATATTTAATAAACTTGCGTATATTGTCAAATATCCTTCTTCCCTCTTTCACCGCTTTAACAATAGTCGCAAAGTTGTCGTCAAGAAGAATCATATGAGACGCTTCCTTTGAGACATCAGTTCCGGTAATCCCCATAGCAACACCAATATCAGCCCGTTTTAAAGCAGGCGCGTCATTAACCCCGTCACCGGTCATCGCTACAAATTCCCCTTTGTCCTGCAAGGCTCTGACGATCTTTATCTTCTGCTCAGGAGCCACTCGTGCATAAATTCTTATGTTCTCAACCGTATCTTCGAACTCATCCAAAGTAAGTTTATCAAGATCCTGACCGGTCATTACACTATCCCGACCATCGATTATTCCCAGTCTTCTTGCTATCGTCTTTGCGGTAAGAGGATGGTCACCTGTTATCATGACCGGTTTAATACCGGCTGTCTTACATACGCTTACAGCTTCTTTGGCCTCTTCTCTCGGTGGATCCAGGAGACCTGCGGCTCCCAGAAATGTGAGATGATTCTCGGCAATGTAAGGAGAAATATCATCCGGTAATCCATCCCACTGCCTCATCGCAAGAGCAAGCGTCCTTAATCCATCATTAGCCATATTCTTATTGGAGTCAGTAATGCTGTTTCGCATCTCCTCATTTATATTTATAACATCCTCTCCAAAATATACGTCAGATGACTTTTCCAGGATCGATTCCAGTGCTCCCTTTGTAAATGAAATCATCTTGCCCTCTGATGTCCTGTGAAACGTTGTCATGCATTTCCTGTCAGAATCGAACGGGATTTCAGCAATCCTTTGAAATTGCTTTTCTAAACCGGCTTTGTGGAATCCGTTTTTCTGAGCAATCTCAAACAGTGCGATTTCGGTAGGATCTCCCATTACACTGCCATCCTTACTCATCACAGCATCATTACTGACAGCCATAGAAGTCATAAACATCGAAAGTGAAAGTGACTCTGAACCCTGCATCTTAATTTCTGAACCCTTAACTATCTCTCCATCTGCGTATATTTCTTCAACAGTCATTCTGTTCATCGTCAATGTACCGGTTTTATCAGAACATATGTATGTGACCGAACCCAGGGTTTCAACAGCCGGCAGCTTTCTTACAAGAGCATTTTGTCTGACCATTTTTTTGGCACCCAGGGCAAGTGAAATTGTTACTACAGCAGGTAAGGCCTCAGGGATGGCTGCAACTGCAAGGCTTACAGCAGTCAGGAACATCAGGATCGTTCCCTGGTCTCGCAAAAACATTAAGAACGTGGACTCTCCTCTCAGGAGCATCATGAGAGGGGCCTCACCTCTTAAGAGCCCTGTTATAAAAACAATTGCACATATTGCCAAAACAATAATACCGAGACGCTGTCCAAATTTGGCCAACCTCTTCTGGAGAGGTGTTTTCACCTCCTCTTCATCCTGAATCAGGGCGGCTATTTTACCCAGTTCAGTCTGCATCCCTGTTGAAGTTATAATGCCTGTTCCCCGTCCATATGAAACTGTAGTACCCTTAAATGCCATATTTTTTCTGTCACCAATAGGAATTGATTCTTCAGGAAGTAGCTCGTTAGATTTTTCAACCGGGATTGATTCGCCTGTCAAGGCAGCCTCTTCGATTTTTAACCGGGCAGCCTCTGTCAGTCTCATATCAGCCGGCACAATCCTTCCAGCCTCCAGCATAACGATGTCACCGGGAACAAGTTCAGATGCCGGAACAGTTACAAAGCTGTTGTCTCTTAGGGCAAGAGCTGATGGTGCTGACATTGCCTTTAACGCCTTCATAGCCTTTTCCGCTCTGTATTCCTGAACAAAACCGATAATTGCATTCAGGATCACAATAACTATGATCGCTATAGTATCAACCAGTTCCCCGATAATACCGGAAACGACAGCAGCAACTATCAAAATCATAATCATGAAATCCTTGAACTGATCAAGGAACATCATGAAAACTGATTTCTTTTTGATTTCCCTCAGCAGATTAAATCCATATTTATCAAGTCGTTCAGCAGATTCCCTCTTAGACAGGCCTTCCGGTGAGGTCTCTAATATCTGATAAACTTCATTTAAATCCTTCTGATGCCAGTTCAATTGTCCCTCGCTTACTTATACATGTTTGCAGTAACTATAAATTGTAATCCAGAAAAAATCAAAAGTGCTAACAGGATATAATCTCCATGCGTGACTGACAAATAAGCAAATTGCCCTAACTCTGAGTTTCTGAAAAATTATTTCAGTTCATACCAAATGGGAGTTTTATTATATTAATTTTGCAAAAACATTTGAAATGTTATATATATTGGCATATAAAATTTTGTCATATGCTTATATTAAATTTGACAGCTCTTACGTCTCTATGCTAAAGTTTTTAACTTCCTTTTGCATTTACACCGTTATTTACAATGCAAGATGAGTATAGAGAATGAAAGTGGGCAGGTCACAGTTCGCCTTTTAAAAAGTTTATGCCCTTTCAGAAATAGACCATTTTTTTAATAAAAGGAGGAATAAAATGCCGATTGATCCAACAAAACACGCAGACTGGGAAATTGCAGAAGCTGCAGAAAAGAACATGAAGACTTCTCAACAACTGGCAGAAGAGCTGGGAATTAATAATGAAGAATTGCTGCCTCACGGACATTATATTTCAAAGGTTGATTATACACGAGTGCTTGAGCGCCTTAAAGACAAGCCCGATGGGAAATTCATCGAGGTGACCGCCATTACTCCGACACCACTGGGTGAAGGCAAGTCCACAACAACGTTAGGCCTTCTTCAGGGAATGGGAAAACGCGGAAAGAATGTCACGGCCTGCATCCGCCAGCCCTCCGGTGGTCCTACCATGAATATCAAGGGATCTGCCGCCGGCGGAGGTCTGTCTCAATGTATACCGCTCACAGAATTTTCGCTCGGGCTGACAGGCGACATAAATGCCGTTATGAATGCGCATAACCTCGCAATGGTGGCGTTGACATCAAGAATCCAGCATGAATTCAATTATAACGACGAACAGCTTGCAAAAAGAAATCTAAAACGGCTGAACATTAACCCGAAAAATGTAGAAATGGGCTGGATAATTGATTTTTGCGCCCAGGCACTTCGAAACATAATTATCGGTATCGGCGGTAAAATGGACGGCTTTATGATGCCGTCAAAATTCGCGATCGCAGTTTCTTCCGAGGTTATGGCAATCCTTTCTATCTTCAGCGATCTGGCGGACTTCAGAAAGAGGATCGGCAATATAGTCGTAGCTTACGACAAGCAGGGAAATCCTGTTACAACTGAAGATATTGAAGTCGCCGGTGCAATGACCGCATGGATGCGGGAGGCCGTCAATCCCAACATGCTTCAATCGGTGGAGGGACAACCGTGTTTCGTTCACGCAGGACCCTTTGCAAACATAGCAGTCGGCCAATCCTCAATCGTTGCAGACAAGATGTGCCTGAAACTCTCAGATTATCACTTGACTGAATCGGGCTTCGGCGCCGATATTGGATTTGAGAAATTCTGGAATGTTAAATGCAGATACTCCGGCAACATCCCTAATGTTTCGGTCATTACCACAACTATCCGCGGTCTGAAACATCACGGTGTTAATGCGGGAGCTCTCCCCTGTCCTCCGGGGAAACCCATCCCGAAAGAGTACTTTGAGGAAAACCTTGCATGGCTCGAAGACGGCACGGCAAATGTTATACACCATATAAATACGGTCAAAAAGGCCGGGATCAATCCTGTTGTCTGTATCAACTCTTTTCATACAGACACGGATGAAGAGATTAAATTAACGAAAAGAATGTGTGAAGAAGCCGGCGCACGTGTAGCAGTATCCCGCCACTGGCAGTACGGCGGTGAAGGTGCCCTTGAATTTGCAGACGCCGTGCTTGACGCATGTAATGATCCTGTAGATTTCAAATTTCTCTATGACATGGACACCCCGTTGAGAAAACGTGTAGAACTGATTGCCAGGGAAGTTTACGGCGCAGACAGTGTAAGTTTTTCTGCCGAGGCGACTGCCAAGGCGGAACGATTCGAAAAGGACCCGAAATTTAAAGACTACGCCACAATGATGGTAAAGACACACCTGTCCCTGTCACATGATCCTTCTATTAAAGGGGTTCCAAAGGGCTGGACGCTTCATATCCGTGATTTCCTTATTTATGGAGGCGCGCGTTTTATCTGTCCTGTTGCCGGAAATATAAGTCTCATGCCTGGAACGGGCTCCGACCCCGCTTATAGAAGAGTCGACGTAGATACAGCATCAGGCGAGGTCAAGGGATTATTTTAAGATTGATTTTTTGACAGCTCCTGTTGAACATTGACAGAGACTGTCATATATATAAATTATCGGTCAAACAGTACAGTTTCTTTGGTAAGAACATTTTCATAGATTATATCAGCGGGAGAAGCTTCTATGGTTGGGAATCTTCCTAATTTCCTTACACTCACAAGAATACTGCTATTACCTTTCTTTGCTGCCGCGCTAATTTACAGAGAGTATCAGTACGCACTTCTTATTTTTGTAGTGGCTTCTGTAACTGACATTCTCGACGGATTTGTTGCGAGGTTAAAAAATCAGATTACTTATTTTGGAGAAATCCTGGACCCTGTTGCTGATAAGTTTTTTCTCATAACTTCTTTTGTCCTTTTGAGTAATTATGGATTGACACCAAAGTGGCTTACAATTATCGTGATCAGTAAAGATTTAATTATTATAACAGGCTCGATAATTCTTTACTTTGTAACCAACCAGCTAAAAGTAAAGCCCAGCATTTGGGGGAAATATGCAAGTGCATGTCAGTTTGTCCTGATAGGACTGGTTCTTCTGTCTCTTAATATCAAAGGGGCGGTAATCATTCCGACACTGATTTTTATTGTAGTTGCTATCCTGACATCCGTAGCGGGAATTCATTATGTTTATCTTGGTTTAAAAATGTCCAATCCTGAAAATGATGTCTGATATATATTAAATCATGAATGCCACAATAACCCACATAGCCGAGGGAACGATAGCAGAGCAGATAGGTCTTGAAAAAGGCGATGTTGTTCTGAGCATCAATAATCATCCGGTTAACGATGTTATAGATTATATATTTCATTCGCGGGAAAATGTGTTGAATCTAAAGATCAGGCGCAACAACAGGGAACATTCATTCAGGGTAAAGAAGAAAGATAATGCCCCGATCGGCTTTGAAATCAAACAGTTCAGAACAAAGACCTGCAGAAACAAATGCATGTTTTGTTTTGTCAAACAGCTCCCCAAAGGGATGAGAAAAACTCTTTACCTGAAAGATGATGATTACAGAATGTCTTTCTTATTTGGCAATTACATTACACTTTCAAACCTCTCAAAGAAAGACAAGCTCAGGATACTTGAACAGAGGCTCAGCCCGCTTTATATCTCTGTACATACTACAAATAACGCTAACAGGAGAAAAATGCTGGGCAATCCAAAGGCCCCCGATATTCTCCAAGAGATAAAGGAACTTACATTACACAAAATCAGAATACATGCCCAGATAGTAGTTTGTCCGGGACTTAACGACGGTGATGAGCTTACTGCAACAATTAAAGATCTCCGTAAATTTTATCCCTATGTTGCTTCTATAGCGATCGTACCAGTAGGTTTGACAAAGTTCAGTAAGTCAAATATAAGGCAGGTTAAAAAGGATGACGCTGTCAAGATTATTGATTCAATAAAAAATATAAGAAGGAGACTGAAAAAGCGTCATGGAGATCCTGTTGTGTATATTGCGGATGAATTCTATTTAAAGGCAGATCTTCCATTTCCATCTCTTAAAGACTATGGCGACCTTCCTCAGATAGAGAACGGTGTCGGGTTAATACCTCAATTTATCAAATCTGCAAAACAGATTAAAATTCCTAAAAAGTTCGATCCCGTAAATATAGCAACTTTCACAGGTGCTTCGTTTATGCCCTATCTCGAAGAATTCGCGACCAAGTTAAGGGCAGTAGAGGGACTGAATCTGGAACTCTTTAAAATAACAAATAAATTTTTTGGAACAACAGTTACTGTTGCCGGACTTCTCACTGGCAAGGACATTCTTAAAGCAGTGATGGGCAAAACAAAAGCTGACTGTCTTCTCGTGCCTAATGTTGTTCTGAGAAATGGATCCGGTCTTTTTCTGGATAATGTTTCACTTAAAGATCTGGAAGAAAATCTCGGCATGAAAGTTTATCCTATAGAGCCAACACCAGAAGGATTATTAGAGGGGATTTTAAATGAATGTAAGCGGGAAAACTAAAATCACCGGTATCTTCGGATATCCTATAGAACACACCCTGTCACCATTTATGCATAACGCTGCATTTGAATCGCTAGGCATGGATATCTGTTACATAGCATTCAAGGTCAGCCCTGATGCTCTGCAGGAAGCAGTAAATGCAGTTCGTAATCTCAATTTACTTGGGGTTAACATAACTGTTCCCCATAAGGAAAGAGTGCTGCCCCTGCTGGATAAAATTAATGAAGAGGCATCATTCATTGGTGCGGTCAATACAATAACAAATACGGACGGAGTCCTGACCGGATATAACACTGACGGAAGAGGTTTCCTCCGTTTTCTCTCGGAAGAAGGAATACAGATCGAGCAAAAAAATATATTCATAATTGGCGCTGGCGGGGCGTCAAGGGCTATTAGGTATTATTTAAGTGAAAAAGCATCCAGAACTAATCTATACGAGCAGACT
>CAYPIT010000017.1:0-18511 GCA_964410825.1 uncultured Nitrospiraceae bacterium | reverse complement strand
CGGGTGTTCTTTAGTATCAACGACAAGCTTTATTTTTGGCTATTAAAACCTGTAGCAAAAGGCTACTCGGTTATCGTTCCAGAGGGCATAAGGATATCTGTCCGTAATTTTTTTAATAATGTTGAGACGCCTATCCGGGTTGTAAATAACCTGTTGCAATTTAAATTTAAGCCTGTGGGCAATGAACTGCTGCGTTTCGGTGTCAATACTTCGGTAGGACTATTAGGGCTATTTGATGTTGCTAAAAATCAAATGGGGATTAAGTTGCAGGATGAAGATTTCGGACAAACTCTCGGGACATGGGGATTAGGTCCCGGTTTTTATATTAATTGGCCTATTCTCGGTCCATCAAGCCTTCGTGATTCTGTTGGATATGCGGGAGATTATTTTCTTGATCCAGTTAATTATATAGATCCCCTGATTGATCGTTATGCGATCAAGATAGGTGATCAGGTTAATAGAACTTCTTTTGTTATCGGGGATTATGAAGAGATTAAGAAAGACGCAATTGATCCTTATGCTGCCATACGAGATATATACCATCAATACAGAAAAAGTAAGGTTGACAGATAAATTTCTTTAAGTCGTTTTCGTTATTTCTCCTTATATGATTACAATGCTACATAAATAATTATGGAGGATTGAAGAGTCTGTGCCGCCACACAACCTGAAAATTTTCCGGCGATTTGTTATGAACCGATCTAAAGATGAAAGTGGAATATCGGGCACTGGAATAGTGGCTGAAGGATTGCAGTTTTCATCAAAAAAATGCGTTATTACCTGGTTGTCAGACACTCCCTCCATAGAAATTTATGATAGTATCGAAGAATTAAATCGCATACATGGCCATCAGGGAGAAACACAGATTACGTGGATAGATGGTTCTGATTAAATTGTTTTCAGGTTCCGCAATTCCTGAGACCTGTCTTGTTTCAGTTACTCAGGTTGGTCAAGTTTCCTAATAACCACTTTCAGCCTTTATTCAATTGTTATCAATTCCCTATGTGCATCCTAAAGTTTCCGGATGCAGAATTCGAAAAGATATTCAGATTATCTTCTTAATTAGGAGATAAATTTATGCTAAACAAAGTAAACATCGAAAAAAGCCACCCATTAAGAGAACTTTTCAAAAGGGCTATTGAATTTGGTCTCAATCTTAGTTCATCAAGCAAGTCCGACATTATAGATTATATAGAGGAACAAATTCTATGCGAATTCATTCATATTAATAATTTATGCAAACTCCGGGATTCATCAGGGAAAAGTCTTGAAGATGTTGCAGAAATGCTTGCTGAAGGCAGTATGCTTCTTAATGAACAAAGTTTTCAGAGGGAATTCCATGTTCACAAACATATAGGAGATTATACTCTATTTATGCTGAGCATGTTTCCTTCAGCACTTTCGATGAAAAAGGGAAAAGAATTTATTATGGGCGAAATAGTTGTCCCGAATGCAAGTCTTTCTGAGCATTATATGCTACAGGGACAGAGATCTTACAGAATTGCATCAGAGTTCAATAACCGGGAACTGTTCGGGGAACTTTCCTTAAATTTTTCTTTATACAAGAACATACTGGGACTGGTTAGAATTTATCTCGAATCCGTAAAAAGTGATGAGTATCTTACAGCTAAAGACTTCATGACTGGAACTGCTTGAAATATTGAAATTGTGATGCCTGTCACATAACTCCTGCCTGACTTTGATTAATATCTTAATAGATAGGAATATATTAAAGAAACTCTTCTGAATGGCCGATAAATGAAATGAACAGTGAAAAAAGGAATAAAATATGATTCTGTTATCTGATGTATCTAAATCATACAACAAAGAAGTGATCCTAAAGAATTTCTCTATGACCATAGGTAAAGGGGAGTTTACTTATGTTACAGGCCCGAGCGGTTCGGGAAAGACCACTCTGCTTAAACTTATCTATTGCTCAGAGCGTCCTGATAGTGGCCAAATTGTAGTAGGTGAATGGACCGTAACTAAACTAAAACAGAAAACTATTCCATATCTGAGGAGAGAGGTTGGCATAGTATTTCAGGACTTTAAGTTATTAGTTAACCAGACAGTTTTTGAAAATGTGGCACTGGCAATGAGAATTAATGGCAGACCTTCCAGAGAAGTGAGAGAATATGTAAATGCGGTATTAAGGGAAGTTAAACTTTCTCACAAGACAAATATGTTTCCTTTGCAATTGTCAGGTGGTGAGCAGCAGAGAGTTGTAATAGCAAGGGCCATGGTATCCAAGCCGGCAGTATTGCTTGCTGATGAACCTACAGGAAATCTTGATCCGGATAACACCGACATTGTTATGAAACTTTTCAGGGAAATTAATGCGAGAGGTACTACGGTTCTTATTGCAACACATGATGAGAATCTTTATCGCGGTACAGGGCAAAGAGTATTTTATATAGAAGATCGTCACATTGACCAGGAGTTTATAGGTTGAGAATTTTTGGATATTGCATTCAGGCTGCGTTTAAGAGCATATGGCGTGAGAAATGGATTAATCTACTTACCATATTATCCATTAGTATTGGGCTGCTATTGCTATGCGTATTTGTGATATTTACATCCAACATGGATTCTGTTCTTCAGCGATGGTCCAAAAGCTTTGGCATTGTTGTTTATCTTAAAAACGACATCGGTAAAGCAGGAGAAGACGCATTAAGCAGAATATTCCAGCAGGATAATGATATATCACAGGTTCAATATATATCCAATGAACAGGCACTTGAAGAAGTCAGAAACGCATTAGGTAGCAATGCATTAATTCTCGATGATTTCCAGGAAAATCCCCTTCCATCTTCTTTTGAACTTAAACTTAAAAGTGAACTTTTAGAACCAGCTATAGTTAAGAAAAAAGCGGCACAGGTTAGCAAGATGCCTGGAGTTGAAGAAGTTCAGTATGGGGAAAAATGGCTTTCATCGTTGTACGTAATCTCAAAATCGATGAAAATTGGAGCTCTATGTTTTGGTTTTGCTATGTTAATTGCCATTACATTTATCACTTACTGTACTATTAAAATATTTTTCCATAGGAAAAATGATGAAACTGAAACGATGAAACTTCTAGGTGCAACAAGAGCATTCACAAGGCTTCCTTTCTTAATTGAGGGCATTTTTATCGGAGCTATGGGTGGTATTATTAGCTCCATCGCTATATTCGGGGCATATTCATTCACAACTTTAAAAATTATTGAGTTTTTGCCATCAATAGGACTTATGCTGTCATCAATACCCTTGCTTGCATATGTCCTCATTCCATTTGCCGGTGCTACTATGAGTTTTTTAGGAAGTTTTATTGCGGTAGGCAAAATCAGGTATTAAATGTTTTTACGTCAATTGCATCCAGGTCAAAATTATATCTATTTGAAAAAGTATTTTTCTAAATTTCAGTTATATGTTACAGGAAATTTGTTGATTTTGTTTGCTGTATTTATTTTGCTTCCTTCTGAAACATTGGCTGACAATCCCATTAATAAACTTTCAGAAATCCAGGAAAAGTTAAAGACTAAATTAAGTGAAGTCAAGAAAACCAAAAAGAAAGAGAAGTCAATTATTACAAAAATTGAAAATATAGATGAGAACATCAGGAAAAAAGAGAATGATCTCAGGCAGTATGATAGCAGAATATACAAGAAGCATTCAGAGATACAGAGCCTATCAAAAGAAATTGAATTCTTGACCGGCAGACTGAATGATAGAAAGCAGTATTTAAAGAGCAGAATAAGAGCACTATATAAGCAACAGTACGGTGGCAGTGTGTTAGCTCTTATTTCAGCAGAAGACAACCAGGACTTGATCAGGAAAAGCAAGTACGTCAGTCTTCTTGCTTATCACGATAGTAAAGTTGTAAATAAATACAGTGATGACATAAAAAAGATAAACTCCAAAAAAAAGAGTCTCAAAAGTCTGTATGATAATCTCACGGTAAGCAAAAAAAATGCACTGAGAAAGAAAAAAGAACTGCAGGCGGACCGATCAAAGAAAGATAATATGCTTGCTGTAGTAAGGAGCGAGAGGAGTGCTCATGAGGAAAGGATCAGGGAACTCAAAGAATCCTCAAAGAAACTGCAGGCTTTTATTAAAGACCTCAATGGCAATAAAATCCCCAAATCGATCGTTGGTGACGGATTTAAATCATTAAAGGGGGCTTTAACATGGCCAGTTAATGGAGAAATATTAATTCCTGATGGTAAAAGTTATAAGTTCCCCTTAGTTAAAGATGGCATCGAAATTGAAGCTGAACCGGATGAGATTGTTAAGGCCGTTGCCGGCGGCAGAGTAGTTTATGCAAATTTTTTCAAGGGATATGGCAATCTTATCATAATTGACCATGGAAGCGGTTATCACAGTTTATATGGAAATCTGACTGGATTTTCGATCGCATCAGGTGAATTGCTGATTGAAGGGATGGAAGTGGGTAAGGCAAACAAGTCTGATAAATCTAAGAGTTATGCGTTGTATTTTGAAATAAGGCATAGGGGAAAACCTGTTGACCCTGTAAACTGGTTAAAGGCGCAACAGAAGCGGCACAGGGGCCTATCCAGATCGATCCGATAAAATTATTTAGAAGATGATTCCGTAAATTTAATAAACCATCCTGTTGATTCGCATACATTCAGCAGACCTTCTTCCATGAATACTTGAGATTTAAATTCACAGTCGCAGCATGACGATTTATGACCTGAACCTGAACATCGTATGTCTTGATTACAGTTATCAAATATAAGCCAGCAAAGCCTTCCCCCATTGTCACCCCCGTTCAAACCATTGGCAGCTGTTTCTGCTGCAACAGGACAAACGTCTGATTCATTGGCGTTGTGCCCTCCGATTTCATAACCACACTCCATGTATTCCCAACAGTTTAATTTATTCAACGATATCTCACCTTCCAGTCAATCAGAAATATATAAAGCCATAATTTCATGAATTTTATAAAAATAAGTAAATACCATGAGTTATACAATAATTTTGTCAATTTAATTCCATTAAGTAAAGGTAAAATTCACATAATGAAATGGATTACAAATATGGTTAATAACCCAATTCATAATGAAATCAGTAAATGAAGTATCATAATTGTCTTTAATTACAAATTGTTACAGAAATTCTATAGACTCTTGTCGACTGAACTGTTATAATTATTTATCTATAATTGGTCCTGAATTGTTTCTCTTTATATCGCAAATATTTTTTTGATATTGCAGCGGCGGCGGTTAAACCTCCCCCAGGCAGTTAGGCGATAAGCTTAACTATAGAGGAGGTGAATTTAACCCCGCCTTTTTTTTGAGCTGGTTTGAAAATGATTGATATAAAGTTTGTATATCCCTACAATTTATCGAAAATCGGTGATTAGATTATGCTCATCATAAAAAAACTTTACGATTGGGTACTTCATTGGGCAGAAACACCGTATGGTGTTCCTGCACTTTTTTTACTTGCTTTTGCCGAGTCTTCTTTTTTCCCTGTCCCTCCTGATGTGTTGCTTATCGCTTTAGCCATTTCAATCCCAAAAAAATCTTTTAAATATGCAGTGGTGTGTACAGTTGGATCAATATTGGGAGGGATGTTAGGTTATCTAATAGGGCTTAAACTTATTGATACTATTGGAATGCCAATCTTAAATTTCTATGGAGCAATGGATAAATATGAATATATTCAGGCGTTATATAAGAAATATGATGCATGGGCAGTAGGAATAGCCGGGTTTACCCCAATACCGTACAAGGTATTTACTATTGCCGCTGGAGCATTTAAAATTGACTTTTTGGTATTTGTATTAGCATCTATTGCGGGGAGGGCCGGAAGATTTTTTCTTGTAGCAGGGATTATTTATTTATTTGGATCGTCAATAAAAAATTTCATAGACAAGTATTTTAATCTCCTGGCCTGTATTTTTGTTATTCTGCTCGTCGGGGGTTTTCTTATAATTAAACTTATGTAGTTAATTAGGATATTGACTTGTTTCAATATCAGGTAATAAGAGATAAAAGGTTTCGGTCATGAAAGATGTATTAAATGAACTTTGCACATGCATGATAGGCGAAAACAGTGTTTTTAATTTTTTAAACACCAAAGATCTTAAAGAATTAAGAACTTTTTTTGAATGCAAAACTGCATCAGCCGGGCAAATTCTGTGGCATGAAGGGGATACATGTGGTTATGTTGCGTGCATAGTTTCCGGCCGAGTTGAAATAAAGAAGGAGATCGAATTCAAGGGGAAGCACATAGTGGTGGGTGTTTTAAGCAGTGGTTCAATAGTTGGAGCTCTATGCATTTTGGACGATAGCCCGAGAGCGGTTACAGCAGTTGCTCTTGAAGATGTATCTCTCGTAACAATATCTTTAGAGAAATTTGAAGAGCTGATAAGTCTGCATCCAGCACTCGGATCTCAGCTCATGAAAGGCATGCTGCTCTCTGTGTCGACACGCCTAAAAAAATCATATGATCGCCTGTCTAAGTTCTTTTGATCAATTCATCTTACTTTTTTCTCTTATTTCTTAACTGTGCCTGTGCAGCTGCAAATCTTGCAATCGGGACTCTAAATGGTGAGCAGCTTACATAGTCAAGCCCGATATTGTGGCAGAACTCAACAGATTTCGGCTCTCCGCCGTGCTCACCGCAGATCCCGAGCTTAAGGTTCTTTTTCACCTTCCTGCCTTTTTCCACAGCGATCTTCATAAATGAGCCGACACCGATCGTATCAATAGATACAAAAGGATCGTCTTCAAGGATTTTTTCTTCTACATAAAACGGCAGGAACCGTCCGGCATCATCCCTTGAAAGACCATATACAGTCTGGGTGAGGTCGTTTGTACCGAATGAATAGAAGTCGGCAGCCTCGGCAATCTCATCAGCAGTCACGCATGCACGGGGTAGTTCTATCATGGTTCCAACTGAGTAGGGGACTTTTACTTTGGCCTTTTTCTGTACATCATTTGCGATATTTATTACAATCTCTCTCATTGCCTCAAGCTCCTTTACATGGCCAACGAGAGGGATCATGATTTCAGGAATTACCTTGACTTTCTGTTTTTTAAGCTGGCAGGCAGCTTCCATGATTGCCTGTGCCTGCATTGCATAAATCTCAGGATAGGTTATTCCCAGACGGCAACCACGATGGCCGAGCATAGGGTTAAACTCATGGAGAGACTCATTCTTCGCTTTAAGCTGAGAGAATTGTACTCTCATACTCTTTGCAAGGGTCTTGAGATCCTGATCTGTATGAGGCAGGAACTCATGGAGGGGAGGATCAAGAAGCCTGATTGTAACAGGTAATCCCTTCATTGCCTTGAATACACCTAAAAAATCTTTTTTCTGGAAAGGGAGCAGTTTAGCGAGTGCTTTTTGTCGTCCTTCAAGTGTTTCTGAAAGTATCATCTGGCGAACAGCCTTGATCCTGTCAGGTCCGAAAAACATGTGTTCTGTCCTGCAAAGGCCGATTCCTTCAGCACCAAACTTTAATGCGGTTCTACAATCTTCAGATGATTCGGCATTTGTCCTTACCTTAATAAACCTGACTTGGTCTGCCCACTTCATCAGCTCTTTGTACCATTTGTTGTGCTCCGGGTCTGCCGGGTTTAGGTTCAATTGGCCTTCGTAGAAGGCGCCTTTGGTTCCGTTAAGTGTTATCCAGTCACCCTGTTTCAGAGTCTTGTCTTTGATATTTATTGATTTATTTTTCAGGTTGATATGAATATCCGAACATCCGACTATACAACATTTACCCCATCCGCGGGCGACGAGTGCTGCATGACTTGTCATACCGCCTTTTGCTGTAAGAATTGCCTCTGCAGCGTGCATGCCATGAACGTCTTCTGGTGAAGTTTCGTTTCTAACAAGGATGACTTTCTCACCTTTCTTTGCCCATGCCTCTGCGTCATCAGCAGTTAGCACCACTCTTCCTTTGGCTCCGCCTGGACCTGCAGGAAGGCCCTTTGCAAGCAGAGTACTTTTCTTTTCTGCAGCCGGATCTACACTAGGATGAAGAAGTTCGTCTATCTGATCAGGCCTTACGCGGAGTATGGCTCTCTCTTTGGTTATAAGCTTTTGCTTTGCCATTTCGACTGCCATACGTATTGCGGCCTGGCCATTTCGTTTCCCAATGCGCGTCTGGAGCATCCAGAGCCTGCCGTCCTCAATGGTGAATTCGATGTCCTGCATATCAGTGTAATGATTTTCGAGTCTTTTTTCATAATTATGAAGCTCTTTGTATAACTTCGGCATGTTTTCTTCCAGAGAGGGGAGGTGCCTTGTGTCTGCAGTCTTTCCGGCCTTGTTCACTGGATTCGGAGTCCTGAGTCCTGCGACCACGTCTTCACCCTGAGCATTGGGAAGCCATTCACCGAAGAACATGTTCTCACCTGTGGCAGGATTACGGGTAAAGGCAACACCTGTGGCAGACTTGTCTCCTGTATTTCCGAATACCATGGTCTGCACATTAACTGCAGTGCCCCACCAGTCAGGGAGATTTTCAATTTTCCTGTATGCAACAGCGCGTTTTCCCATCCATGACTGAAAGACGGCACTGATACTGCCCCAGAGCTGCTCCTGGTGGGTATCAGGGAAAGGCTTCTTTAATGTCTGCTTAATTATTTTTTTGAATTCATCACAAAGCTTCTTTAAGTCATCAACAGTCAAATCAGTATCACTTTTGTATTTATTTTTCTTTTTTACTTTTTCCAATGCAGTTTCAAGTTTATGGCGGATTCCGTCATGATCAGTTTTAGGTTCAATTCCAGCTGCTTTTTCCATAACAACATCAGAGTACATCATCATCAGACGGCGATATGCATCAAATACAAACCGGGGATTATTCGTTTTCTTTATAAGTCCAGGAATCGTTTTTGTCGTTAGACCAGCATTAAGAATAGTCTCCATCATTCCTGGCATTGAACTTCTGGCACCTGAACGAATGGACATCAGGAGGGGATCATTAGGGTTGCCAAACTTCTTGCCCATGATCTTCTCGACTTTTGCCATTGCATTGTCAACCTGCTTCCTGAGTTCCTTCGGGTACCTGCGGTTGTTTTTGTAGTACTCTGTGCAGACATCAGTGGTGATCGTAAATCCCGGCGGAACAGGCAGTTTCAGTTTCGGGTGTCCTGCCATCTCTGCAAGGTTTGCGCCCTTACCACCCAAAAGATTTTTCATTGCTGCTTTACCGTCCGCTTTGCCAGCGCCAAAGAAGTATACATACTTTTTAGCCATCTTTCCCTCCAGTATCAAGATTAGATTTAAAATAAAAAGAATTGATCGGTACGTATGTAAAGTTCGTTATTGTACAAAAAATCATTATTTAAATTCAAATGAAAATATGACAATAGATATTATTTATAGGTTTAAATCCAGTTTAAAATGCAATGAAATATATCAATCTTCATATGCAACGAAAAAATAATTTATCGAATAGATAGACTGCGTGAAATCACTCAATATGGGTTCTAAATTCCCTGCCGTTGTTTGTATAACTAATTGGAATTTAATATTATTTAATTGGCATATTGTTTGCTTTAATTTAATAATATGAATTTAAGGAGAATTAAAGTAATGATCAGAAATGACTTAAAGACAGGGTTAAATTGTGAATAAGCATGAGCTTACTATTTTATCAAATAGGTTGCATTTCTTGTGCCTATCAAATATATATATATATATTCAGCAAATTTCGGATCTGATTTCTTGGACAAAAGGAGGCACAAATGCGTCTTATAGGGTCTTTGATTTTTTTAGTATTATTTTTTGGAATGTCTCATGCGGCTGAATTAACAGTAGGCCTTATTCCCGAGCAAAATGTTTTTAAACAGTTCAAGAGGTATCAACCTCTTGGTGAGTATATTCAAGAGAAAACGGGCATTAAAATCACTTTTACCATACTGCCTAGATATGGAAATATTATTGAGAGTTTTAAGGCAAAAAAAATGGACGCTGCTTTCTGGGGAAGCTTTACCGGGGCTCTGGCTATAGAAAAAGTGGGAGTTCAACCGATCGTTAGGCCTGTCAATTTAGACGGAACTTCATCTTACAGGGGCTATATATTTGTTCATAGAGACAGCGTTATCGACAGCGTGTCGAAAATGAGATCTGCAGTTATTGCATTTGTTGACAAAGCTACAACAGCTGGATATTTATTCCCTTTAGCTTATTTCCATGAGCATGGTGTTAAAAATATAGACACGTATTTTAAGGAAAGCTTCTTCACTGGCAGCCATGATGCCGCAATATATGCTGTATTAAATAAAGAGGCTGAAATTGGTTGTGCAAAGAATACAATATTTGATCTACTGGCTCGCTCAGATCCAAATGTAAAGGAGAATCTGGTCATACTTGCCACTTCACCTAAGGTGCCTTCTAATGGTTTTGGTTTAAGAAATGATATCCCTATTGATATAAAGAAGCAGTTAAAGCACGTTTTTCTTAAGATGGACAGAGATCCAGAAGGACTAAAAGTGCTTAAAAATTTTGGCATCAAAGGATTCATAGAAACTACGGAAAGTGATTATGAGTCTGTATTTAATCTTGCCAAAAAGGCAGGGATAAATCTAAAGACATACAAGTATATGAACGACTAAAGGGACTTCGGAAATATATGAAAAGAAAAATTATCATTTCACTCTTTGCCTGTTTAATGATTTTTACTATTGGTTTTTTTACATCACTAAATTTAATTTATGAAACAACATCTTATATAAATTATATCGTTAAGCAGAATCAGGTGGAAAGAATGAGACAGTCGATGGTGAATGATTTGCAGACTGTTCAAACCGGTTTATATTCTATCAGAACTTCTTTAGATAATGGTTTAGAGACGGCAGTCAAAAATGTTGCAAGTCTGGCAGAAACATCGCAGTTATGCAGTAACTGTCATCATCTGCCTTACATAGATCATCGAATTAATGATATAGGGTTAGGAATGAAAGAGTATAAAGATAAGATCGATTCTCTTAACACACTGTCTATAAATTCCGAAAAATTTACGAAACTCAGAAAAACTACTATCTCTCTTGGGAGCAGGCTTTTGGCACTTACGGTTAATATGACTCATTTTGCCAATGATCAACTGGACACTAAAACAAATCATATTTTAAATGATGTTCGTCATGCTAAATTCACTCTTGTAATTATAATAATTGCCGTGTTGGTCTTAATCATTGTTATTGCTTTACGATTAATGAGATCTATTACAAAACCGATTAATCTGCTTTTACAAGCTACTCGAAAAATTTCATCTGGTAAGCTTGGCACTACCATTTCTTTTAATGACAGTACAGAGTTTGGTGAGCTAGCAAGGCAATTTAATAATATGAGTACAGCTATTAATGAAAGTTATGAGAAAATTCAAAAGGAAATAAAGGAACGTGAAATTGCCGAAGATGCGTTAATCAAGTCCGAAAATTTTCTAAGCATGACATTTAATAGCATTCGTGATCCTTTTTGTATTTTTAACAGGGATTTTAAGATAGTCAAGGCTAATAGTGCATATGCGGAACTGAAACAACAATCATTGGATAACCTCTATGGTGTGAGGTGTTATGAAGCATTAAAAGGAATAGATAGTAAATGTAAAAATTGTATTGTTGATGTAACGTTCCAATCAAAGGATCCATGTGCCAAGGATAAGCTCATTACGTTAAAAGATGGTACGGAAATATGGTTGGATATTTATACTTACCCAATATATGATGATCAGGGAAAAGTAACATATGTAATTGAATATATAAGGGACATTTCTGAAAGGAAAAAAGCTGAAAACAGTCTCCGTGAAAGCAAAGAACGTTATGCACTTGCCGCTGAGGGGGTAAATGACGGACTATGGGACTGGGACCTGTATTCAGATTCTATTTATTATTCTCCTCGATGGAAATACATGCTGGGCCTTTCCAATAGCGAGGTTAATGAACTGCCAAGTGAGTGGTTGAAACGAATACATCCCGATGATCGTAAAATAGTTGAAAGCGAATTGCAAAGTCATTTAAGTGGGGATATAGATCACTTTGAAGCCGAATATCGCATGCTGCATAGCGATGGAATATATATCTGGGTGCAGGTACGGGGAATGGCTAAACGTGATATATCTGGGAAGCCCTATCGAATGGCAGGATCAATGACAGATATTACTAAACGTAAAGAAGCTGAACAACAACTAACCTTCGATGCAATGCACGATGAATTAACAGAACTTCCAAATCGAAATTTATTCATGGATCGTCTTAAGCATGCAAGCGACCGTGAACGACGTAACCGGAATTACCTGTTCGCAGTGCTTTTTCTGGATATTGATAGATTTAAAGTGCTGAATGATAGGATGGGGCATGCAATTGGTGATGAGATTCTTATTGAAGTTGCTCATAGACTATCAGAATGCCTTCGACTTGGTGATACGGTTGCACGATTTGGAGGTGATGAATTTGCTATACTTCTTGAAGACCTGGCAAGCAAAAAAGAGGCGTTACAGATTGCTGACAGAATAAAGGAAAAATTATCAATGCCATTCAATTTGCAGAGTCAGGAAATATTTACTTCTGCAAGTATAGGAATAGTCTTTAGTATAATAGACTATGATGAACCTGAACACCTTTTGCGCGATGCTGACATTGCAATGTATCATGCCAAATTAAATGGCAGTGCCTGTTATGAGGTTTTTAACGGGGAAATGTATGCTGATGCGGTTGCTAGTTTGAAAATGGAGACAGACCTTAAGCTGGCGCTTAAACAGAAAGAATTTCAACTGCATTATCAGCCTATTGTATCAGCTGTGTCGGGTAAGATAGTTGGTTTGGAAGCGCTTATACGATGGGAACATCCGCTACACGGCACTATTTACCCTGATAAATTTATCAGCAGTGCGGAGGATGCGGGATTAATTTCTGATATTGGAGATTGGGTACTCCGGGAGACCTGTCTTCAATTAAATCAATGGCATAAGCAGTTTCCTTCGCTGTCTGACTTGAAGGTAAGTGTTAATATTTCGATTAAACAGCTCTTGCCTATGCTTGTTGAAAAGATAAAAACAATTCTCAATGAGACTAAACTTAATCCTCATAATCTGATTCTTGAAATTACGGAAAGTATGGTCATGGATAATCCAGAACTGGCTTTCCCGATTTTATTAGAACTGAAAGCAATGAACGTTGAACTTCATATCGATGATTTCGGAACCGGATATTCATCTTTGAGTTATCTTCATAACTTGCCTTTTGATGTCTTAAAAATTGATAGCTCTCTTATTGATAGATTGGGCCATAGCGGAGAAGATATGGCAGTAGTCAGAACTATCTCAGAATTGGCTCGCAGTCTAAAAATGGATATTATTGCCGAGGGAGTGGAAAGCGAAAATCAGGTTAGGAGACTGAAAACACTAAACTGTGAATATATGCAGGGTTTTTTCTTTTCCAAGCCATTAGATAAAGAAGAGATAGAGTTGGTACTGAAACAGGGGGAATTTGACATAGATGATAAATTGGCACCTTCTGCAGTTGCCAATTAATTTTCAGACAGATAATTTCGAGAAATTTACAAGAGTATCAAAAGTGCATTTTACAGCAAAAAGAAGGGCAAGTCTGTTTTCTCTTTTCTGATTATCCTCATCCATTACAAGAATATTGTCAAAAAAAACATTTATAGGTATTTCGAGTTCAAACAGAGCCTTAAAGTTTGACTTTATCAATTTATCGTTCACCTCATTTGTTGAATTGAATAATTTCTTTTCCTCTGGTTCAGTTAACATGGATTCTTTGATTTGAGAAGGCTGGGCTTTAACAAGGATGTTATAAACTCTTTTTGCTGCAGTAAGCAGTTCCGGAAATCTGTTTTCTTTTTTTAGTGATGAAATAATGGCCATTTTCTTTTCCATGTTTTTAATAATTAAACTTCCTGATTGAAGTGTGGCATTTATAACATCTGTGCTATAACCCTGTGACAGGAAGATGCTCTCGATCCTAAGACAGAAAAACTGCAATATATTTTCTGCATGAGATTTTCGGTCTTCATTCGTGACCCTTAAATTTTGCAGTGATTTGTCAATAAGAATATCCAGTGCAATTGAATAGTCCTTACTGAACAATATGTTTATTATTCCGGCAGCCTGACGTCTTAAGCCGAAAGGGTCTTCCGAGCCTGTAGGGATTAAATCGAGATAGAAAAATGATGCGATATTGTCCATCTTGTCAGCAATAGATAATATCGAACCGATTTGACCTGAAGGCAAAGAATCCCCCGTGAACTTCGGCAAGTAGTGTTCATAAATTGCTAAGGCGGTGTCCTTATCCTCACCGGAATTTAAAGCATATATCATTCCCATATATCCCTGGAGTTCAGGGAATTCTCCAACAATTCCGGTTGTGAGGTCGGCTTTGCAAAGCATCGAAGCATGGTAAAATATTTCTTTTGGTTCTATAGCCAGTTTTTCCGCCAGGAAAGAACTCAGATTAGCTATTCTCTCAGCTTTATCATAAAGGCTTCCAAGTTTTTCCTGGAATGTAACCTTTTTTAATTTCTCGATACGGTCCCACAAGGCTGTTTCCCGGTCTTCACTGACATAAAATCTTGCATCTTCAAGTCTTGCCCTCAATACCCGCTCTGCTCCTTTTCTGACCATATCATTATTATCTGAGTTGGTGTTACTGACAACTATAAATGAAGGCTGCATATTGCCATCACTGTCTTCGACAGAGAAATATTTTTGATGGGTCTTCATGACAGTTATGAGCAATTCTTTTGGCAGATCAAGAAAATGCTCATCAAAACTACCATAAACTACCGTCGGATACTCAACAAGATTTATGACTGTATTAAGCAGTTCATCATCTTTATGAACTCTGCAACTATGAGTAGATTCTATTTCGTTAATACCACCCAGGATAGTATTTTTTCTGTCAGCAGGATCAGCAAGGACGTGGTTCTGCTTTAGTAAATTTAAGTATGCAGAAGGATTTTCAATTTTAATAGCTACGGGTGAAAGGAATCTATGACCATATGAAATGTTGTTACTTTTAATTCCGTCAAGTTCAAATGAAATGACAGCATCACCAAACAGGGCGAGAATCCAGTGAATAGGCCTGAAAAAATTCAGGGATCCATCTCCCCATCGCATAGACTTCTGGAGTTTAAGTGATGATATCAGTGTTGGCAGTGCTTCTGCGAGTATGTCTTCAGTTGGTTTTCCTTTTTCGTTTACAGATGCTGACACATATTCGCCGCGGTCGGTATGCTTTATTTGAAGGTTATTAACATCTATATTCAACGAGTTGGCAAAACCTATAGCTGACTTGGTTGGTGCACCTGAATTGTCATAAGCGACTTTGTGGGGCGGCCCTGAATGCTCTACTGTTCTGTCTTTCTGTTTTTCATCAACATTTTCGATATATATTGTTAATCTTCTTGGCGTGGCGAATTCAGAAATGGTTCCATAATTTATGAATGAGTCATCCAGAAGCTGCGAGATGTCTTTCTTTAAAGAGTTAAGGCCAGCTGTAACAAAGCGGGCAGGAATTTCCTCAGCACCTATCTCAAAAAGCAGTGATTTCATAGCAACTCAAATATTAATAATGAAAATGACAGACAATGAAATTCTGTGTTTTTTCATAACGTTAAATTATCTATTTATTTAATAGCGGGAATTCCATTGTTTCCCTAAATTTCAGGTAACCTTCAGCACACTTTCTTGCAATGTTTCTGACTCTGGCAATATAAACAGTTCTCTCTGTCACGCTGAGCGCTTTGCGGGCATCAAGCATGTTAAAACTGTGAGAACATTTCAGACAATAATCATAGGCAGGCAGTACAATCCCCTTCTTCAGCAGATTTAGAGCTTCTTTCTCATACATTTCGAACAGATTAAAATGTAATTTTGTGTCAGCTAAATCAAAATTATATTTTGAAAACTCCACTTCAGACTGATGATGTATTTCACCATATTTAATTCCTTCACTCCACTGAAGATCAAAGACATTATCAACTTCCTGCAGATACATTGCGATGCGTTCAAGGCCATATGTCAGTTCTACTGATACGGGATTCAATTCAATGCCGCCTATTTGCTGAAAATACGTGAACTGTGTAACTTCCATACCGTCAAGCCATACTTCCCAGCCAAGGCCCCATGCTCCGAGCGTAGGCGATTCCCAGTCATCTTCGACAAATCTGATGTCATGTTTAAGGAAGTTGATGTTAATGGCAGAAAGACTCCTCAGGTAGATGTCCTGCGAATCCTGAGGAGAGGGTTTCAGTATGACCTGATACTGATAATAATGCTGAAGTCTATTAGGGTTTTCACCATATCTCCCGTCAGTGGGCCTTCTTGATGGCTCAACATATGCAGTTTTCCATGGCTCGGGTCCGAGAACTCTGAAAAATGTTGCAGGATTAAATGTGCCGGCTCCTATTTCAATATCATAGGGCTGATGAATTAAACAACCTTGCTCAGTCCAAAAAGCGTGGAGTTTTAAAATGAGATCTTGTAAGTGCAATTTCTGATGTAATTCTTAATATATACAAAATGGTTTCAGGGTTTCCGAAGTTAAATCTTATAAGGTAGTATATATCTTTGTCAAATATGAGGCGGTAGTTCGAAGGTGCTGTAATTATTAGAAAGAATGCAATAAATGAGCAAATAATTTATGATTAACATCATAGACTATAATTTTGAAAAAGTCGAAAATATATTAGCACATTGAAAGGGAGGATAATATGTTAAAAGAGAAAGTAGAGAATGTATTAGGCAAGGTTAGACCGATGCTTCAGCGGGATGGTGGCGATGTAGAGCTTGTTGATGTCCAGGATGACGGAGTTGTGAAAGTCAAACTGACAGGTGCCTGTTCAGGGTGCCCAATGTCAACAATGACTTTAAAAAATGCAATTGAAGAAACTATAAAAAAGGAAGTACCTGAAATTAAATCTGTTGAACAGGTTTCTTGATTGAACTTGACCTGGCAGTTTTTTAATTTTATGGATGATTGAGTATACAATCTGTTTATTGTCAACGCTTGGCAAAGGCTTAAGGAGTATTAATTATCATCAGGGATCTTAATATAATGTATTTGTAAAAGGAGATACAGATGGAACCGGTAATTGTCTGGTATTTAAGAATGAGCGTAGTGTATTTTGTAGGTGGTGTAGCTGTAGGACTAGGCATGTTATTTTGGCCGGGCGAGGCAGGGTATTATATTTCTCTGCACGTTCATTTAAATCTTCTGGGTTTTATGTCGATGATGATTTATGGAGTCGGATACCATATATTGCCGAGATTTAGCGGAACGCATATTTACAGTCCATTGATTGTTAACATTCAGTTTTGGGTTGCCAATGCAGGGCTTGTTGGAATGTCTATCAGCTGGCCTTTTGTTAACAGGGGTGACGCATCTCTTGCAAATAGTGTGTTGATACTATGCTCACTTTTGTCTATGCTTTCGGTGATCCTATTTGCGTATAACATTTTAAAGACTATTAAATCAGCTTAAACTGCCTTTTATATAACATCTTATGATTCAAATCATAGACCTGCAGCTTTTTTTCTTATAAATTATTAATGACAGTTAATAGATATATCTTATTGACCGGGTCAGATGTCCCGGACAGTAATAATGGACTATATTTTAGGAGGGTTAGATGACTACAAAAATCGATGTAACAAAAGACTCTGTAATTGGAGACCTGATCAAATCAATTCCCGGTGCTGATAAAGTGATAGAGAAATATTTTGGCAATGGTTGCTTTACATGCCCGGGTATAAATGTGGAGTCAATAGCCTTTGGTGCGACTATGCATAATACAGACCCTGAGATCATTGTTTCTGATATAAAAAAATTATTGGAGACTGATAATGGATCATAAATGCCTGAATTGCGGCGTTGCGAGTGAGGACGTAATATTGCTCTCATGTGAACACAGGGGGGAACATTTGTTCATATGTGTTAAGTGCCTTCCGGTTCTGATTCAAGGTTCCCATTAAATATATACTTCTAAGTATGTGTAAAATTACCGTGTAAAATTTCTTGACATGTGTAATTAATGTATGGTATCTTTCTATTATACTCCCTTATAAAATAAAACAATTGGTAAAGAGGAAATTATATGTCACGTTTGGACGTTAGATGTAAAGTTGATTTGCCAGTTTCTATAACCTTAGGCGATAAAGGCGCAAAAGATACGTCTGAGAAAAGGGCAAAATTCAGCTCCCTCAGTCTTGGAGGAGGGTTTGTTGACTGTAAACTGCCTGTTGAAGAGAATAAAGTCATCGGATTCAAGTATGACTTGCCGAGTCATGGAGAGTTTGAAGTTTTAGGAGAAGTTACGCGTTTTGAAAAAGACGGTTTTGCGGCCAGGTTTTATAATTTAAACAGAGATGCCAAATTAAAACTCTGGGATTATATCAGAGATAATATTTCTGATGATCTTGCTTGCCCATACTGCGGCAAAAAAAATAGCCAGAAACTGAGACATTGTAATAAGTGCGGATGGAATCTCAATTTCTATTCTCAGAACTATTTTATATATCATGAAAAAG
>CAYPIT010000016.1:0-18868 GCA_964410825.1 uncultured Nitrospiraceae bacterium | reverse complement strand
TAAAAATGGACTTTGTTATTCCCTTCTCTCTTAAAGAGGTTCGTGACCTGACAAGTGACCTGACACGACGGGATTTATTAAAGAAACGTTACGAAGAGTAAAAGAGACCTACTTGCAAGCTAAAGAAATATCTAACAGGAAAGCGTTGAAGTCTGTGTATGATATGTCAGAAATAATAGACTTCTTATGGCAGCATTTTAATGTTAGCAAAGAAGAAATTATAAAAAACAAATATTCTGAATTAAGACGAATAGCTATATATCTGATAAAGAAGAACACAGGAGCAACCAATAGCGAAATCGGTGATCTCTTTGGAGGAATTACCTATTCGGCAGTTGCAAAGTCGTATGATCGCATCAATAAAAAAATAAAGAAGAACAGGAAATTGAAGATGAAAATTGGTGCAATTGAACGGGAACTGTCTAAAGTCAAGGTGCGACCCCTTTAGGTTCTTCAGGAGGTTTGATAGAATGGACAAAGAAGCGGATAAAGGCTTCGTAGCGGCCTACCTCAAACTTTCGAGGAAATCTCTTAAAGAAAAAATTCACCATGCTGAAGAGGCCCTGAAAAACTGCAGCCTATGTCCCCGTAACTGTGGTGTTGACAGGACTGCCGGTGAAACCGGGTTCTGCGGAACTGGCATCAGACCTTTTGTCTCAAGCTGGAATCCTCATTTCGGAGAAGAAGCGCCTCTTGTTGGAAGGAATGGATCCGGAACTATTTTTTTTACTCACTGTAATCTCGGATGTCTCTTCTGCCAGAACTGGACTATTAGCCATGGCGATGAAGGAAATGAAATAACGGTTGAGGCATTATCAAGCCTGATGCTGACCCTGCAACAGGACTACGGCTGTCACAATATAAATTTTGTAACTCCCACGCATCAGATCCCGATGATTTTGAAATCCCTGGAGATAGCTATTGACGCAGGATTAAAAGTCCCTCTTGTTTATAATTGCGGTGGATATGAGATGATTGAAACGATTGATTTAATGAACGGAATAATCGACATTTATATGCCTGACTATAAGTATTCCGACCCTGAATCAGCAAAGAAATATTCTCAGGCTGCAGATTACCCTTCAGTTGTAAAGACTGCGATTAAGAAAATGCATCACCAGGTCGGGGATCTGGTCACAGACAGTAACGGCATCGCACAGAGAGGATTGATTGTCAGGCACCTTGTCCTTCCAGAGGGACTTGCCGGCACAGAAGAAGTTGTCAGGTTTCTTGCCGAAGAAATATCACCATATACATATACAAATATTATGGCACAGTATCATCCCTGCTATAACGCTGCAGATCTTCCTCCGCTTGACAGAAGACTCACGAACGCTGAATACGGGAAGGCTCTCAAAGCTGCAAAGAATTCAGGTCTGAAGCGGCTGGATTAATGATTTTGGATTGGAAAAAGAACGGAAAAGAACGGGGTCAGGCTTGAAAATTGAGGAATTTGCCAACTTGAAAAATATCAAAAACTGAATGTAAGCTATTATAACTTTCAACATCTTTAAAAAATGTGGGGACATGGCGAGGAAACCGAGAATAGAGTACGAAGGCGCGTTCTATCACGTAATAACCCGGGGTAATCGCAGAGAAAAGATATTTAGGGACAAAAAAGACTTTTTGAAATATCTTGAGATACTTTCTGGGTATAAAAGGCGACATCAGTTTCGCCTTTACAGTTATGTATTAATGAGCAATCATATACACCTGTTAATGGAAACGACAAAGACGCCTCTTTCAAAAACACAGCAGGGAATAAACCAGAGCTACACGATGTATTTCAACCGGAGGCATAAAACAGTGGGTCATCTGTTCCAAGGCAGATATAAGGCAATCCTATGCGACAGGGATACATATTTGCTTTCACTTATTAAATATATACACTTGAACCCTGTAAGGGCAAAGATGGTTAAGGAATTACAGGAATACAAATGGAGCAGTCATAAGTATTATGCTGGCAAAGAAAAAAAGAACGGCATGGTTGATATGGATCGTGTTTTAAGGATGTTTTCAGAAGACAAAGTGACATCAAGAAAACTATATAAGGACTTCATGAGAGATGGACTTGATGTAAAGAGAGACGATGTTTATAAAACCATTGACCAGAGAGTGCTTGGCAGTGAAAAATTTCTCGACAGCGTAATGGAGAAGTATGATGGAGAGATTGAAAAAGCAAAAAAGGCAAAAGAGTACACACTGGGGGAGATAGCAAGGGGAGTAGAAAAAGTAAAAGGAATAACGCTTAAACAAATACGCAAGCATAATAAGATAAAGCATATTACATTGGCCAGGAAATTATTTGTTCTTGTAGCTAGGGAATATGGTTACAAGGGAAAAGAAATATCTGCACATATAAGGAGAGACCCTGCTATAATATCAACATCTTTTAAGTTTAAAAAATTATTAGAAAAGGATATGGAGAAGCTAATCAGATCATTAAAAAATCTCAATTCTCAAGCCTGACCCCATAGCACATAGCACCTTAAGAGGAATTATGACCATAACAGAAAAGATTCTTTCAGCCCATTGCGGCAGAGATGAAGTTTCAGCAGGAGAATTAATAAACGCAAAGCTTGATGTAATCCTCGCCAATGACATAACTGCTCCTATATCAATTAAAGAGTTCAAAAAGATCGGCGCAAAAAATGTCTTTGACAGGAATAAAATCGCTTTTATCCCTGATCACTTTGCACCCCAGAAAGATATTAAGGCAGCAGAACAGTGCAAGATGCTGAAGGATTTTTCAAGAGAGTACGACCTCGGATTGTACTTTGAGGTCGGCAGAATGGGCATAGAGCATGCACTCCTTCCTGAACAGGGCATAGTCCTGCCCGGAGACCTGGTAATCGGCGCTGACAGTCATACATGCACATATGGCGGGCTTGGTGCATTTTCTACAGGTGTCGGCTCTACAGATGTGGCATCGGCAATGGCAACCGGTGAGTGCTGGTTTAAAGTACCTGAGTCGATGAAATTTGTTTATTACGGCAAATTAAATAAATGGGTTACAGGAAAGGATCTGATTCTCCACACAATCGGTGATATAGGAGTCGACGGAGCTTTATACCGGGCGATGGAGTTTGAAGGTGAAGTTATCAGTTCGCTTTCGATGGCCGGCAGATTGACAATATGTAATATGGCAATAGAAGCAGGGGGGAAAAACGGAATTATCGCGCCTGACAATATCACCGAGGAATATGTTAAAGGCAGGGCAAAAAGGGATTATAAGTTTTACTTTTCTGATAAGAATGCGCGGTATGTTGATGAAAGGGAATATAACTGTTCGGAGATTCAACCCACTGTATCCTGCCCTCACCTGCCCTCAAACACAAAACCGGCGGCAGATCTCTCGAGTACAGTCATTGATCAGGTTGTTGTAGGGTCATGTACAAACGGCAGGATCGAAGATTTGCGTGAAGCAGCAGCAATTATGAAAGGACAAAAAGTAAATCCCAATTCAAGGATGATAGTAATTCCGGCAACCCAGCAAATTTACCTGCAGGCAATTAAGGAAGGACTTGCAGAAATATTCATCAATGCTGAGGCTGTTTTTTCAACTCCAACCTGCGGGCCGTGTCTTGGCGGCCACATGGGTATACTTGCTAAGGGGGAAAGGGCAATCGCTACAACAAACAGAAATTTCGTGGGAAGAATGGGCCATCCTGAAAGTGAAGTTTATTTATCAAATCCGGCTGTTGCCGCAGCATCAGCAGTTAAAGGAAGAATAGCTGTTCCTGAGGAGGTTGCATGATTTTAAAGGGCAAGGTCTGGAAATTCGGGGTCAATATAGATACTGATGCGATCATTCCTGCACGTTATCTGAACACGTCTGACCCTCAGGAACTCGCAAAACATATCATGGAAGATGCAGACAGAGATTTCCCCTCAAAAGTAAAGGCCGGTGATCTGATCACCGCTGATGCCAATTTTGGCTGTGGCTCTTCTCGTGAACATGCACCTATTGCGATAAAAGCTGCCGGAATTCAGGCGGTGGTGGCAAAGAGTTTTGCGAGGATATTTTATAGAAATGCATTTAACATCGGACTTCCGATTTTTGAATCAGAAGATGCGCCTGAAAAAATCAGCGAAGGCGACGAGATTGAAGTAGATGCAGACAAAGGTATTATCAGAAATATCACAAAGGGCGAAGAGTATTCCTCAAAACCGATTCCTCCTTTTATGCAGGAACTAATTTCTGCAGGAGGTTTGATAGAATGGACAAAGAAGCGGATAAAGGCTTCGTAGCGGCCTACCTCAAACTTTCGAGGAAATCTCTTAAAGAAAAAATTCACCATGCTGAAGAGGCCCTGAAAAACTGCAGCCTATGTCCCCGTAACTGTGGTGTTGACAGGACTGCCGGTGAAACCGGGTTCTGCGGAACTGGCATCAGACCTTTTGTCTCAAGCTGGAATCCTCATTTCGGAGAAGAAGCGCCTCTTGTTGGAAGGAATGGATCCGGAACTATTTTTTTTACTCACTGTAATCTCGGATGTCTCTTCTGCCAGAACTGGACTATTAGCCATGGCGATGAAGGAAATGAAATAACGGTTGAGGCATTATCAAGCCTGATGCTGACCCTGCAACAGGACTACGGCTGTCACAATATAAATTTTGTAACTCCCACGCATCAGATCCCGATGATTTTGAAATCCCTGGAGATAGCTATTGACGCAGGATTAAAAGTCCCTCTTGTTTATAATTGCGGTGGATATGAGATGATTGAAACGATTGATTTAATGAACGGAATAATCGACATTTATATGCCTGACTATAAGTATTCCGACCCTGAATCAGCAAAGAAATATTCTCAGGCTGCAGATTACCCTTCAGTTGTAAAGACTGCGATTAAGAAAATGCATCACCAGGTCGGGGATCTGGTCACAGACAGTAACGGCATCGCACAGAGAGGATTGATTGTCAGGCACCTTGTCCTTCCAGAGGGACTTGCCGGCACAGAAGAAGTTGTCAGGTTTCTTGCCGAAGAAATATCACCATATACATATACAAATATTATGGCACAGTATCATCCCTGCTATAACGCTGCAGATCTTCCTCCGCTTGACAGAAGACTCACGAACGCTGAATACGGGAAGGCTCTCAAAGCTGCAAAGAATTCAGGTCTGAAGCGGCTGGATTAATGATTTTGGATTGGAAAAAGAACGGAAAAGAACGGGGTCAGGCTTGAAAATTGAGGAATTTGCCAACTTGAAAAATATCAAAAACTGAAT
Source organism: uncultured Nitrospiraceae bacterium (assembly GCA_964410825.1). Classification (GTDB taxonomy): domain Bacteria; phylum Nitrospirota; class Thermodesulfovibrionia; order UBA6902; family UBA6902; genus CAZVHL01. Next base: position 13,634 of record CAYPIT010000016.1, on the reverse strand, counting down.
GTAAGCTATTATAACTTTCAACATCTTTAAAAAATGTGGGGACATGGCGAGGAAACCGAGAATAGAGTACGAAGGCGCGTTCTATCACGTAATAACCCGGGGTAATCGCAGAGAAAAGATATTTAGGGACAAAAAAGACTTTTTGAAATATCTTGAGATACTTTCTGGGTATAAAAGGCGACATCAGTTTCGCCTTTACAGTTATGTATTAATGAGCAATCATATACACCTGTTAATGGAAACGACAAAGACGCCTCTTTCAAAAACACAGCAGGGAATAAACCAGAGCTACACGATGTATTTCAACCGGAGGCATAAAACAGTGGGTCATCTGTTCCAAGGCAGATATAAGGCAATCCTATGCGACAGGGATACATATTTGCTTTCACTTATTAAATATATACACTTGAACCCTGTAAGGGCAAAGATGGTTAAGGAATTACAGGAATACAAATGGAGCAGTCATAAGTATTATGCTGGCAAAGAAAAAAAGAACGGCATGGTTGATATGGATCGTGTTTTAAGGATGTTTTCAGAAGACAAAGTGACATCAAGAAAACTATATAAGGACTTCATGAGAGATGGACTTGATGTAAAGAGAGACGATGTTTATAAAACCATTGACCAGAGAGTGCTTGGCAGTGAAAAATTTCTCGACAGCGTAATGGAGAAGTATGATGGAGAGATTGAAAAAGCAAAAAAGGCAAAAGAGTACACACTGGGGGAGATAGCAAGGGGAGTAGAAAAAGTAAAAGGAATAACGCTTAAACAAATACGCAAGCATAATAAGATAAAGCATATTACATTGGCCAGGAAATTATTTGTTCTTGTAGCTAGGGAATATGGTTACAAGGGAAAAGAAATATCTGCACATATAAGGAGAGACCCTGCTATAATATCAACATCTTTTAAGTTTAAAAAATTATTAGAAAAGGATATGGAGAAGCTAATCAGATCATTAAAAAATCTCAATTCTCAAGCCTGACCCCATAGCACATAGCACCTTAAGAGGAATTATGACCATAACAGAAAAGATTCTTTCAGCCCATTGCGGCAGAGATGAAGTTTCAGCAGGAGAATTAATAAACGCAAAGCTTGATGTAATCCTCGCCAATGACATAACTGCTCCTATATCAATTAAAGAGTTCAAAAAGATCGGCGCAAAAAATGTCTTTGACAGGAATAAAATCGCTTTTATCCCTGATCACTTTGCACCCCAGAAAGATATTAAGGCAGCAGAACAGTGCAAGATGCTGAAGGATTTTTCAAGAGAGTACGACCTCGGATTGTACTTTGAGGTCGGCAGAATGGGCATAGAGCATGCACTCCTTCCTGAACAGGGCATAGTCCTGCCCGGAGACCTGGTAATCGGCGCTGACAGTCATACATGCACATATGGCGGGCTTGGTGCATTTTCTACAGGTGTCGGCTCTACAGATGTGGCATCGGCAATGGCAACCGGTGAGTGCTGGTTTAAAGTACCTGAGTCGATGAAATTTGTTTATTACGGCAAATTAAATAAATGGGTTACAGGAAAGGATCTGATTCTCCACACAATCGGTGATATAGGAGTCGACGGAGCTTTATACCGGGCGATGGAGTTTGAAGGTGAAGTTATCAGTTCGCTTTCGATGGCCGGCAGATTGACAATATGTAATATGGCAATAGAAGCAGGGGGGAAAAACGGAATTATCGCGCCTGACAATATCACCGAGGAATATGTTAAAGGCAGGGCAAAAAGGGATTATAAGTTTTACTTTTCTGATAAGAATGCGCGGTATGTTGATGAAAGGGAATATAACTGTTCGGAGATTCAACCCACTGTATCCTGCCCTCACCTGCCCTCAAACACAAAACCGGCGGCAGATCTCTCGAGTACAGTCATTGATCAGGTTGTTGTAGGGTCATGTACAAACGGCAGGATCGAAGATTTGCGTGAAGCAGCAGCAATTATGAAAGGACAAAAAGTAAATCCCAATTCAAGGATGATAGTAATTCCGGCAACCCAGCAAATTTACCTGCAGGCAATTAAGGAAGGACTTGCAGAAATATTCATCAATGCTGAGGCTGTTTTTTCAACTCCAACCTGCGGGCCGTGTCTTGGCGGCCACATGGGTATACTTGCTAAGGGGGAAAGGGCAATCGCTACAACAAACAGAAATTTCGTGGGAAGAATGGGCCATCCTGAAAGTGAAGTTTATTTATCAAATCCGGCTGTTGCCGCAGCATCAGCAGTTAAAGGAAGAATAGCTGTTCCTGAGGAGGTTGCATGATTTTAAAGGGCAAGGTCTGGAAATTCGGGGTCAATATAGATACTGATGCGATCATTCCTGCACGTTATCTGAACACGTCTGACCCTCAGGAACTCGCAAAACATATCATGGAAGATGCAGACAGAGATTTCCCCTCAAAAGTAAAGGCCGGTGATCTGATCACCGCTGATGCCAATTTTGGCTGTGGCTCTTCTCGTGAACATGCACCTATTGCGATAAAAGCTGCCGGAATTCAGGCGGTGGTGGCAAAGAGTTTTGCGAGGATATTTTATAGAAATGCATTTAACATCGGACTTCCGATTTTTGAATCAGAAGATGCGCCTGAAAAAATCAGCGAAGGCGACGAGATTGAAGTAGATGCAGACAAAGGTATTATCAGAAATATCACAAAGGGCGAAGAGTATTCCTCAAAACCGATTCCTCCTTTTATGCAGGAACTAATTTCTGCAGGAGGTTTGATAGAATGGACAAAGAAGCGGATAAAGGCTTCGTAGCCGCCTACCTCAAACTTTCATTGAGAGAACTTTGATTCTACGAAAAAAGAAACCTTGACCGGTTCAGAATTTAAATTATCCCACATCACGCAGAAAGACTCTTGATCCTCTGTATAATAATCTAACTCTTGTGGATTAAGCGATCCTTTCCAAGTCATGACGTCTTTTTTATTAACAGGGTAATAAAGTCCATTTTCAGTATGATAGTGAACATTAAAATTTACAAAGCTGGAAGAATCAAAAGAGAAATGCATTATTTGTCCCGGTAAAACTTCAATACAGTCTTCATAGGACATCGATGGTTTGATTGTAACCGTGTTATGCATGCTCATGTCACCATCTTTATTACTCCCAGCGGTCGCGAAACCTGATATTAAAAGTGATAATGAAAGCAGCAGAAAAGCAGGCATAGTTATTTTGTGCATAATTTACCTCCAGGATTAAAATAAATTACCATATCGATAATTCGATAAAAAGAAAATATTGATTACTCATATTAGCTAATAATCTCAAAAAATTGTAACCTTGGTTTATTTTGTTGTTGGTCCAAAACCCCTGCTATCACTACTGAATTGATGATGCCCCATATCACCCATCATATGACCAGAACGAGTTGATTCATATGAGTCTTTGGGTAAAGTACGTGCATAAGCAAGAAGATCAAGTATATCTTTATCACTCAATTTATTAATTATTCCTGATGACATTTTGGTCCCAGGTTGCCCAGCTCTTACTTTATGGATAAATTCCCAGGGATTTTTATTGGCTACTGTTCCGACAAACTCAGGTTTTTGAGCATCTCCAAAGTTTATCATTGTGCCAGGTCCACCATGGCACATTTGAGCACAATTTGTATTGAATATATAACTTCCTGAGTTCAAATCACCTCCTGCAGGGATACCCTTGGGGTCAATAAATTTAACTGTATCAGCAAGCCCCTTTTTTAAAAACAATGCCAGGTCTGAAATATCATTATCAGTTATATGCTTACTAAAATCATGCTTGTGATTTGTTGACCCCTTAAGTACTCCTTCAAGTCCCTTGACAGACATCTTCTGTGATGCCACGAGTATGCCCTTAAACCCGGTAAAATGTGAGCCTGTACCATAGGCACCATCTTTACCCCTATAATCCCAGCCATGACACTCTTTGCATCGATACGTTGAATATCCGCTCCGCTTGTTAGTACTTTGCATCTTCCACAAGGGCTGGTCTTCTTTTGGTTTTTTAGTGTTAACAGTCGTTTTCCACCAGTTATCATAAAGTTGTCCACCTCTACTTATATGCATCGCTTCATTAAAGTTTTCTGGATTATATTGGACAGGCGCATAATCATGCATGCCCTGTCCCATCATATGACCTCTTCTCATCATGCCGTGCCCCATCTGGGCCAGACTATAAGTAATCAGTGAACCAAATATTAGAATTGTGATTATAATAATCATTCTTTTCATCTCTTATCTCCCATGTATTTTGGTAACATTATAGCGAAGAATATTGAATAAATTATGAATCCTGTTTATTTCTTAAACTTTCTAAATTCTACCCAATCTGTCATCTGTAATATTTCCCCTTTTGGTGGATATTGTACCTCCTCCCATGTATCGATTGTGTACATGTGCAATGCAATCTGCATATCCCGTTTCGGAATAGCCTTCGAGCTTGTCCATCGCTTTATTCCATCTATATAAAAATCAACTTTATCAGAAAACCAATCAAAGCGGTAGTCATGCCATCTACGGATATCGAAAGAAGGATTTTCCCATAAAATTGAGTTGTGTGTCAGGGTCTGTTCACCTCCCTCCATGCCGGTTGCCATATACCATGTAGTCATTAGAACAGAATGGGGTTTGGCAGTTATGAATTCAAAGTCGATTTCATCATGTGTGCCATCAGAAAAGATCTTCGCTATCTCAGTACATGTGAAAAAACTCGCCACTGCCCCCGGTACATCAGAGACTTTCATCCTTGCAGAGTATGAACCATATGAAAAACGCTCCTTCGCATAGATAAATCCGGAGGGATACATGTCGCTGTCAGACCGGCCAAGTTTCAAATAATTGATCCCGTCCGAATTTGAAACCATTTCAGGATCTGCCTTGAATTTAAATAATGAAAATTCAGGGAAACCCCACCTGAATGTAGAAAGCCTTTCCGATGAAAAATCCTCTCTGAAGGTTGCATCAGCCTTCAGGTCTGCTGATTCCGAACAGCTTGCTACAGTCAATAGACAGACTATTACAAATAGAATTCTGAGATGCCAGCCCAAGATTATTCCTCCTTCAATATTTTACAGAATATCTTTCTTCTTCTCGTCAAATTCTTCTCTGCCTATCTCTCCCCGGGCATATCTTTTATTCAGAATGTCAAGAGCTGTTTCCCTTTTTTCCCCTTTTTTTGAGCCTCCGGCAACCAATTTGAGTAAATAGACAATCCCAAAAATTACCAGTGCCCAGAAGAGAAGCATAAAAATCCATCCAAATCCCATGCCCCATCCATATTCCATATGCATTGCATTAATCTCCTGTTAGGTCTCAGATAAATTAAGACTCAGTTTTAAAGATTGTCAATAACTTTCTTCAACTTTTCCTGCACATCCGTAGCTATCTCATTCAATACAGGATTTTCAACAGCCTGCATCGAGGCTACAGGGTCGATAGCAGCAACTTCAACCTGTCCGTCTGAAGTTTCCTGAACGATTACATTACAGGGAAGCATCGTGCCGATTTTGTCCTCTGCCTGCAATGCCTTATAAGCAAATGGAGGATTACAGGCACCAAGGATTCTATATTTTCTGAAATCCTTGTCCAGCTTTTTTTTCATCGCTTCCTTGACGTCAATTTCAGTGAGAATACCGAATCCTTCCTTCTTGAGTTCTTCAATAATTTTTGGAATAGCCTCCTCGAAAGAAATATTCAATGTCTTATTGAAATAGTAGCTCACAGATTTTACCTCCTTATGATATCCTGGATATGAACCAAATAACAGTAATTACCACATCTTCATCATATCAAATCTCTTTTGCGTTTCGAGCATTTGCTGATGTATCTGTTCCATTTCTTTTCTGGATATCTCTCCTTTACTCATTGTTCTGGACATGTCTCTCATTTGTTCCGACATATTTTTCATAATATCAGACATTTTTTTCATATGTTCCGGTGCCACCGTTCCCTTCATCATATCCGTCATCTGTCTCATTAATCCTGTCATCTGATTCATGTCCTGCATCATGCTGCCCATCATTTCCTGTCCGCCCATCATCATGCCGCTTTGTCCCATATGACCCTGCTCCCCGCCCATCATTCCGCTTCCCATCCGTTCCTGGCTTCTGTGACCTCCCATCTGGGCATATGCATACGGAACAGTCAACAGTATCATTAATGAACTTATTATAAATATTTTCTTCATTTGATTCCTCCTCTCTATTAGTTTTAAAGATGATAAAAAGCCATTCAATTACCTGATAGAACGATACTGGTTCATGACTTCAATATTTTATGATTCTTTCCGCCCCGGAATAAACATTGGTGTCATTTTCACATACCTCCTGTACTCATCCCCGAAGACCTTCAGAACCTCATTCTCCTCTCTTTTTGACAGGCGATAGTATACATACACCAGCACAGGAAACATCAACGCTGTAATAATAGTCGGCCACTGGATCAGCATCCCGATCATCACAAGGAATAATCCCGAATACTGAGGGTGCCGCACATATTTATACAGGCCGCCCGTAACAAGTTCTCCCTTTGCCCTGTGAACCATTTTCCATCCTTTCCACATTAGTGCAAAACCAATGATTACCAGCAAATTACTTATCAAGTGAATAACCGAAAGCATTAATCCCCCACCTCCGAAAAATACAACCCAGAGATGGCCGCTTGCATGGGAAAAGGGATTCAGCGCGGGATATTTGCTTCCGAGAATTCCTGTGAGGATATAAATTGTCAACGGAAATCCATACATCTCGGTAAACAGAGCAACAAAAAAAGCAATAGTAACACTCATCGAACGCCATTCTCTTTGCTTTACAGGAGCCATAAAGCTCAGTATAAAGAAAATAAACAATCCTGCATTAACTAAAACTAGACTCCAGAAACCATAAGCAAAAGAAATATCCTCACCATGCATTGTTTATTCTCCTTTTTTTACCCCCACCTTTTGTTTATGAAATTGTATATGGGCACAAAGACAATTCCAATATACACACCATAAAGAAAACTTTCAACGAGTCCGAGCATAAACCCTCCGAATGTCAACCACTCGAAAGCAGGCAGCATTGATTCAAGAAACACCGACATGCCGTGAAGTCTTTCCGGTACGATCAGTCCGTAAATTACGCAGATAACAAAGGAAACTGCCAGAAAGATGCCCATAGACCAGCTGACAACCCTTACATTTAATGGCATGAGCTTCCTCCCTTTTTCTCAGACGATTTTTCCCCTGAATGTTTGTGTTCATCATGTCCTTTATCCCCGCTGTGCCCGCCATGCTTGCCATGTCCGCCGCATCCAAAACCAAACAGATGCATACTAATGAACAGTGCGGCAAAGAGGATGAAGAACCAGTTTTCCTGAACCCATTCCATAATTTCACCTCCTGAAATACTGACATCCTATTGACAGAATTCAGCAGTTTATTTCTTACGTTACGGTTCTCTCGAATTCCGTTTTATAGTCTCTGAAATTTGTCTTTATATCAATTTTAAACACATACTGCCCGGGAAATTTCAGTTTGAAGAATTTGCCATATCCGTTGAATCCATCCATCTGCATTTGTTCGAGCTTGTGATTAATCTGTTCCGGTCCTGTACTTGCAACAGCCGTAACCACGACTTTTGCATGTTTTACGTCCTTGCCTGTTGATTTCTCAGACAACATTACCATTACATGGTAAGCGTCTTTTGTGTTACCATCGTGCATTTCCGACATGGCCTTTGCCATCTTCCGGTGAAATTTTTCTGTGTGGGCCAATGGTTTTTCTTTTGATGATACCTGCATTTCTTTCCATGAAATAACTCCCAATTTAACAGATAAATCACCCACGACTTTTTCCTGGGCAAAGACTGATGTAAATATTGCAAAAACCAGCATTGATATAAATAATATCTTTTTCATTTCAATCCCCCTTCTTGAAGATTAATTATCCGTTTTGCTTCCTCTTAATCCAACCGTACATCAGGGTTTTGAAGGAATTATGAATAATTTTTGAAATAATTATGAACATGTCTTTTCTCCACACCTGCACCACACACACGTGCAGTTTTCATGATTGCAATTTTTATCCTTAACCCGGCTCTCATATTTTCTTAGTGCAACAGGCAGGAGAAGGCGTTTTAGAAGAGAGGGATTATAATGTCTCCCGAGGAAGTCGCAGGGGTTACCCTTTTCAGTTTTTTTTGCAATAAATTTATAGCCAGTAGCGCCGAATTTTTCGATCAGGTACCTGTTAACAATAGAAGTCTCGATCATCGGTTTCAGCTCCCTTTTCCAGAGGATATCATAATTTAAACCGTCCACAAGGCTTTTTGCGGCAAGATACCCCGATAAGATCGCATATCTCATCCCAAAACCCCAGAGACCATCCTGAAACCCTGCTGCTTCTCCAATATAAAGTTTGTTATTATGTATCTGTGTATCACGAAGGTAATAATTTCCATAACCTCCGAATTTCCTCTCATTTCTTATATCCATCTCTATGTTATCTTTGAAAAATTGCTTCATTTTCTCAAAACATTCATCACCTCTTCTATATTCTCTGTAAAGGACGGTGACCATTGTTCCCTGTCCCTGGTTTACAAGGAGGTATGCGTAACCCTTCGGGGCAATATTATCATCAAGGACCACGACTGTTCTATCTTCCATTGCAGTATCAAATGTAATGCCGACAGCAATGCCGTCAGCCCCTTTAGGTCCCGTCCCTACAATAGCTTTTCCTTTAAAAGTATCAAGACGGTGATTAAACAGTATCTCAACACCCAGCGAAAGGGCCTGTTCCTTCAGTCCCATATCGAGCGTTCCGGACATAGTCCCTCTTTTTACAAGATAAAATATCGGCTTGTCTGATTTAATTTCAGCAGGTTTCATTCCCGGGGCAATTAATGTTCCTCCATAATGCGGGACACAGAGAAAATTTATCTCAATGCCTGTTTCTTTAAGAATATCTGTAATGTCTTTTTCCAAAGTCCAGTTTTCAAGCCCCTGAAAATCACCGTTCAAACGGTGTCCGACATCAGAAGCCATATCAAAAACCCGGACAGAGAATCCATGTTTCCTTAGCACAATAGCAGCAGTCAACCCCGCAGGTCCGGCGCCTATGATGTTTATTTTTTCCTTAGTCTTCAATGACATTTCTGTTATATTAATGCCTGATCTGCCTTTTTGTAATGAACAAAATCACGGGAGGTAATATAATCCATTGAACGACAGGAATGAGACTAATTCCTGTCGTTGGAATCAAAGGCATATACGGGGAGTAAGACCCAGTTTTGTTTGATATAGACATTCACATATTCACTTATGGATGTGTACATAATTCCCATTGTGGCCAGCATCGCGAAATGTTTCCGGATTTTTTGCGTTCGTCATTTCATTTCCTCATATGCATTACGGTGTCCCGGGATATAGTGCCTTATAAAAATATAATGACCCATCCTGTTACAGCTAATGTTCCGGTAATTACGCAGAAAATAAGCCTTGGGATCACTGTAATTTCTTCATAAGATTTATGATAAAAATGGATATTGCTTGCTATAGTAAAAATTTCAGCCATAATTTCCCATACAATATGAGTGCTGATTAATACGATAGCAATCTCTGTCAACTCTGTGTGTCCCTTGACAGAAGCCCATGCCAGCATTACTACCGTGTATAACACGGCTAAAGGCATGGTCTGCAAATGCCCGAATTCATGAGTAAAGCTCAGAGTGTCTCTGGCATCCTCATTCAAACCCTGACGTAACAGCCAGTTTATAACAGGAGGATGAGGAAGTGAGATCAATCCGAAACCCGCTTTGTGAATGAAACCCGGCCCTATGGTCACGGTTGCATTCATCCCGAACCACATTCGTTTTTGTTCAGTCTTTGCCTCCTCGATACTCATATAAAATTAACCGGCATGCCCCCGTCACCTGTTGTCTATATAACCACTTACAACCTGAATAAACTCTCTTGCAACAGGGATTAATTTATCAATATCTCCATCTCCCGGCGGTTTCATGTGATCACAGTTGCATTCATGGGTGATTCGAAATGCAAAATCAATAGCATCAGTAAATTTTTTATTGAAAATGCCTGCCTGCACAAACTCGCCTTTAAATTTTTCGATAATATCGGCATGTAATATATTTCCCGGTTCTTCTATATTAAACAGGGCAAACAGGCAGTTCATCATAGTGTGATAGAGGTTTGCGAGAACGGGGAGATTGCCGATCTTTTCATGATGTAGAAGTTCAGCTTCTTTGAGGTACTCATCTGCTTTTCGTAATCTGAACTCTGCTGTCTGCGTCATTTCTCTATACAGGTTATCTTTAAAGTTTGGCCCGACGCAATCTGAGAGCATTTCCAACTACGGATACAGAACTGAAGCTCATGGCAGCGGCAGCGATAATGGGACTGAGTAGAATTCCGAAGAACGGATACAGTATACCTGCTGCGATAGGAACACCCAATGCGTTATACCCGAAAGCAAACAAGAGGTTCTGTTTAATATTACGCATAGTTGCCCTGCTGAGGAGCCTTGCCCTGAGAATGCCTCTGAGGTCGCCTTTTACCAGCGTAACTCCCGCGCTTTCCATTGCAACGTCAGTTCCCGTGCCCATTGCAACACCGACATGGGCCTGTGCAAGAGCGGGAGCATCGTTGATGCCGTCCCCTGCCATGGCCACAATACGCCCTTCATTCTGGAAGCGCTTTACTGCATCGGCCTTCTGATCCGGGAGCACCTCGGCAACAACATCGTCAAGACCAAGCTTCTTCGCAACTGCCTGAGCTGTTGTCCTGCTGTCACCTGTAAGCATTACAACCTTAACACCATCTTTATGAAGACCGGCAATTGCTTCAGCGCTGGTTTCCTTGATGGGGTCCGCCACTCCAACCAGTCCGGCTGCCTTTCCGTCCACCGCAACAAACATCACAGTCTGCCCGTCAGAGCGCATGTTCTCTGCCCTTTCGGACAGATCACCCGGATCAATGCCTGTATCATCAAGGAGTTTGCGGTTGCCGAGAAATACTTTTTTCCCTTCCACGATGCCGGTAACGCCTTTGCCGGTGATCGAATCAAAAGATTCTGTATTTGTCAGGGCAATATCTTTCTCTTCCGCGCCTTTTACGATTGCAGCTGCAAGGGGATGTTCGCTTCCCTTTTCAAGACTGGCCGCAAGGTATACTATTTCCTTCTCATCAAATCCCGATGCCGTAACTATTTCCACAAGCTTTGGCTTGCCAACGGTCAGGGTTCCTGTCTTATCAACAACAAGGGTATTCACCTGTTTCATTATTTCGATTGCCTCGGCATTTTTAAAGAGGACTCCTGACATTGCCCCCTTTCCGGTAGCAACCATTATGGACATGGGTGTTGCGAGACCCAGAGCACAGGGACACGCTATAATGAGCACTGCTACCGCATTTATGAGTGCATAAACAAAACGGGGCTCAGGGCCGATCCAGGCCCATATGACAAAGGTCAAAACAGCAATTGCGATTACTGTCTGTACGAAATACCCTGCAACAGTGTCCGCCAGTTTCTGTATGGGCGCACGGCTCCGCTGGGCCTCAGCCACCATTTTCACTATTTGTGCCAGAAGTGTATCCGCCCCGACCTTTTCGGCCTTCATCACCAGAGTACCGGTCCCATTTATAGTAGCTCCGATTACACGTTCCCCTGCCTGTTTTGAGACAGGAATAGGCTCTCCTGAAACCATTGATTCATCAATCGAGCTCGACCCTTCGGTAACAATGCCGTCCACCGGAATTTTCTCTCCGGGACGTACACGCAGAAGGTCACCCGGAATTACATGCTCAAGGGGGATATCTTCTTCTTTGCCATCACTGATGCGTCTGGCGGTTTTTGGCGCAAGACCGAGGAGCGCCTTGATGGCCGCGCCTGTCTGACTTCGCGCTTTGAGTTCAAGTACCTGCCCTAAAAGCACAAGCGTCACAATGACTGCCGCAGCTTCAAAGTACATACCTACTTCACCACTTGCACCTCTAAATGAGGCCGGGAAAATGCCGGGAAGAAGCGCAGCCACAACACTGTAAATATATGCAACGCTCACGCCCAGTCCTATAAGGGTAAACATGTTGGGATTGCGGGTTACAACAGACTGCCAGCCGCGCACAAAAAAAGGCAGGCCGCCCCATAGGACAACAGGTGTGGCAAGGATAAGCTCTACCCACCTGCGTATGCCGGGGGGAATCATGCGCTCCATTTCAAGGCCCGGAACATATCCGCCCATAACCATGATTACAAGCGGCAATGAGAAAACAGCGCTTACCCGGAAGCGTCTCGTCATGTCGATGAGCTCAGGGTTCTTTTCTTCCTTCTCTGAAACAGCCGTCGGTTCAAGGGCCATGCCACATTTTGGGCAGGAACCCGGTCCTTCCTGTCTGACTTCGGGATGCATCGGGCAGGTAAATATTTCTCCTTTTCCATGTGTCTCCTCCACTTCTTCCGTATTCGATTCTGATCGCAGATACCTATCAGGATTTTCGTCAAATTTCTCCTTGCATGCCTTTGAGCAGAAATGATAGGTATCACCTTCATAGATTGAAGAACCAACAGCATCCTTTTCCTCAATGGTCATGTTACAAACTGGATCTTGAATAGCCAATGTCCCTCCAAAATTTTGATCTTTGATTATTTATTTTTAATTGATATTTTTTATTGTGCCTATTTCTTCGATGCCTGTTTTAAAGCATTCCTGTGTAGCTTTTCGACGTGTTCAATTACTTCGAGCATCTTCTCTCCCAGAGCATGCAGATCGTCCATGAATTTTTTGTCAAAGTTTCCTTCCTTGTAAAGCGCTACCATTGCTTTGCCCTCAAGCATTTCCTTGATCATAGCCTGGCCATCCTTGACCATGATCGTTCCATGAACAATGGCATCCCTGTCCAGCTTTTCCGATTGTCCCATCTCTCCAAGCATTTGAAGATCAGCGCCCTCAAGCGCTACGCACAACCCGTGGTCCAGAAAACGCATCAGCATATGCATGTCATGCAAAGCATCCTGTTTGGCATTATCTGCCTGTACAACTGACGCAAAGAGAATTAAAACCCCTAATATGATACTGGCTATTGCGGTTTTCATTTACCCCTCCTTAATATATTTATCAGGTTCTTTATCAAAGCTTTCCTTGCAACCGGCAGCACAGAAATAATAAGTTTTCCCTTTATATTCGCTTTTTGCTTCAGCCTTACTTTCATCAATGCTCATATGACACACGGGATCTTCCGCCATTGTCCTCACCTCCTTTTCTGTTATCTTATTAATTCTTTGTATCTTTGAGGTGAAGTTTATTATCCAGTTCCGACATGGGCAGGAGACAGCAAAGGTAATATTTCTCTCCATTAAAGTAATATTTTATGTCATTTTGCTCGCTCATAGTAGCGGTCGTATCTTCATTAACATTCGTTTTGTAAACATTATTTTTTATCATGGTCTCATTTCCTTTTGTATGTTCGAATATTTTACATATTTTTAAAATTATTTTTTTAAATACCTCTCAGGCGTTTTCTCAAACTCTGCCTGGCACAGTGGACAGCAAAGGTAATATTTCTCTCCATTGTACAGTATTGTTACATACGCCTTATTTCGGTTGATTTTCCTTCCACAAACCGGATCTCTATTCATAAAATACGTCCACCCATTT
>CAYPIT010000015.1:0-18914 GCA_964410825.1 uncultured Nitrospiraceae bacterium | reverse complement strand
AAAGAAGGGAATCTGTTTGAAATCGCGATCCCGATCTTTTCGTTGCTTGCTGTCAGACGATGCAATGCCGCTTTGATATCAGGACGGCGCATAAGCAATTGTGAAGGTACTCCTGTCCTGAATTCCGGGGCGTCATTGATTTCTTTTGCAGTATGAATAGTCTTCCTGTCAGGGAAACGCCCGATAAGGACAGCAATCGCATTGAGCGATGTTGTGAGATTAGATTCAAAGAGAGGCCTCTGCGCCTTTGCAGATGCCAGGTTCTGACGGGACTGGTATACATCGACTGCAGGCACGAGTCCGCTACGGTAGCGTTGTTCTACCCTGTCCAGTGTGTCCTGGAATGAATCGATTGTCTGATCAGATAGATCAAGTTGTGCCTGCTGCTCAACAGCCAGGTAATAAAGGTCGGCAAGCCTGGCTGAGATACTGATGTACAGGGCCTTGAGATCCTGCTCTGATGCCATTACGTCAAATTTTGCGGCACCGGTTCCTGATTTAAGCTTGCCCCATATATCTAATTCATACTTTGCAGCTGCAGAAAGGCTGTAAGTGTTACTGGTAATTGTTCTGGAAAGAGCTGATTGTCGTATTCTTCCCGCTGACCCTTCCAGATTCACTATTACCCCCCTCGATGAATCTGTTTTGATTAAAACATCCCTTGATTGCTCAAGACTTTCATATGCTTGTGCAATATCCAGATTATGAATAAAAGCCTCTTCCATAAGATAGTTCAGTTTTGCGTCCCTGAACTGTTCCCACCATCTGCCTACTGGCGGTGCCGGTTTACTATCTATATTTGAATAGGATGATGGCATATCAATTGCTGATTTATTCATCATCGATTTATATGAAGCGCATCCTGTAAGCGCAAGAATCAGTAATAGGATCAAGGAATTTTTCATTTTGCTTTCATGCCCGCTGTTACATAAGGGATTATCATATCTATCAGGGCATCTGTGTCAAGCTTATCAATATTCATATGTCCCAGATTGATATCATTGCACATATGCAGAGTGTGAAACATGCCTCCCATCGTAAACTGGAGCCGCCAGAATATTATTTCATAAGAAAGATCAGGGAGCGCTTCGGACATTGATTTAATGAGCAACTGAAACATTGGTTTAATGAACTGCACAAATACTTTTCTTACTGTGTTGTCAGGATCGGCAAATGATCTGCCGATAAATGTTACAAAATCCTTTGCGCCAGGTTCTGTTTCCCTGAACTGAAGGGTAGGCTGTATGAATGCATATAAAACATCTTTCACGTCAGGTTTCTTCCCTTTTTTTCTTGCGCTTTCTCTTACATTTTCGAGCTTCGTTCTTCGTATCTGGTTAAGGGGGTAAATTCTTCTTTTAATAACCGCTTCCAGCAGTGTCTTTTTGGAACCAAAATGGTAATTGACCGCCGCAATATTGACCCTGGCTCTGCCAGTTATGGCTCGCATAGATGTGCCACGAAAGCCTTTGTTAGCGAATAGATATTCTGCCGAATCGAGAATGAGCTGTTTCGTGTCAGGCTGCCCGGATTTAGCATTCATACAATTGATTAAAACAAATGTTTTAATAAATGTCAAGTGCGGTGGCAAAAGTAAGTCAGGGGAATCCTGATAGTCAGAAAATTAACTGCCGATTAGCACAGGCGCACTTTCAAATGGTGTATGAACAGATTTTTCAAGCAATTCCGCGAAATCTTTTACAGGTAAAGGTTTACTGTAATAATAACCCTGAATTTCATCACATCCATGGTCACGTAAAAAGATCTGCTGCTGTTCTAATTCAACTCCTTCAGCAACTACGTGCAGGTTCAAATTATGTGCCATTGATATTATCGCGTTTACTATAGTCGCATCATTGGGATTCTGCGGAATTTCGTCAATGAATGACTTGTCGATTTTAATAATGTCCAGAGGAAAACTTTTCAGATAGTTAAAGGAAGAATATCCTGTACCAAAATCATCCATCGAGAGCCGGATACCCATCTCTTTAATTTCATGCAATATTTCTGCGGTGATTTGGGCATGATGCATAAGAACATTTTCGGTGATTTCTAATTCAAGCCACTTGGGATTTAGAGAAGACTCTTCTATAATTGTTGATATTTTTTTCAGGAAATTGTCTTCCTGAAACTGCTTGCCGGATATATTCACCGACATACTGATTGGCGGAAGACCTGCATCCTGCCATTTCTTATTTTGCATGCATGCGCTTTTCAAAACCCATTCGCCCAGAGGGACAATAAGGCCGGTGTCCTCAGCAACAGGAATAAACTCATCTGGCGAAACCAGACCCTTGCCCGGTCTTTCCCACCTGACAAGTGCTTCCATGGAAGAAATGTGTCCTGTGTGAGTGTCAATTCTGGGCTGGTAGTGAAGCAGTAACTCATCTCCATGTATAGCCTTCCGCAGATCGCCTTCCAGTTCCAACCGTTTTCTAAGCAGGGCATTCATCGATTCTTCATAAAACTGAAAATTATTTTTCCCCTTGCTCTTGGCATGATACATTGCGGTATCGGCGTTTTTAAGCAGAGTGTCAACATCTTTCCCATCATTTGGACAGATGGCGATACCCATGCTGACCGTTATGTATAGTTCATTATCTCCGATAGCAAATGGTTGCGAGATTTCGCTCATTACGCGTTGAGCTACTCTTGCCGCATCCCGGGGGTTTTTAATATTTGAAGCCAGGATTGTGTATTCGTCACCACCGAGGCGGGAAACTGTTGATTCTTCGTTATTATATATAATCTTACGTGATAAGGTGTCTGTTGCGCGAATACAATCATTCAATCTGTCGGCAACTCCTTTTAAAAGGAAGTCGCCGGTACTGTGTCCAAGAGTGTCATTTATTCGTTTAAAATTATCGATATCAAGAAATAGTATGGCGGTAATTTGTTCGTGGCGTTCATATTGGCTTATGCTCATGTTGAGGCGATCCTGAAGTAAGTGACGGTTTGGCAATCCGGTTAGACTGTCATAATATGCCATATGGCTAATGCGCTCTTCCGCTGTCTTTCGTTCAGTTATCTCTGCATTGAGTTTGATATTTGATTCTGAAAGTTCCTGACCGCGCTCATGTAATGTATTCGTTGCTTCATTCAGTTTTGTAATCGAATGGTTAAATGCCCTGGCCAATAATCCAAATTCATCTCTCCTTGATTCATCCATCGAAACAGTCAGATTGCCCTTTTCGAATCCGTCCGCAATCTTAAGAAGTTCTGCAATCGGACGGTTAATAGATAAATATACTTGATACGCAACAAGGATTGATAAAAGAAACAGAATAGCAAGCAAACCAATCATGGCTCGTTCAACAAATTCTGATATTTCTGAATTTGTATTTACCACAGCACGGACTTTATCAGACAAGAGCTGAATATGTATGATCATTATTTCAGACTTACTTATTAAATTGCCTGCCATAATCAGTGTATCATCACCGCTCATTTCAATATAATGATCGAGAAAAGGGGTAAAGTTTGATGCAATCAAGTGCCATTGACGATTAATTTCTCTGAGTCTCAACTTTATGACAGGGTCTGCAATTTCTGCCATAAGCTTTTCATGAATTGCCGTAAAACCATCAACTCCTGTCCTGGCTGTCTTTATCGATGTCGGTGTGCCCTCATTAATAATTATCTCGTTTAAACCGCGAAGCATCTTCTGCAAATACATTATTTCCTGGTCCAGATCATTTGCTATCGATGCTTTATCAGTTACATAATGGTAGCCTTGAAGCAGTGAAAATCCCATGAGTATCAGTACGAACAGGAAGATTGACATCGAAATTATGAGTTTTCGCTTAATGGTCATAGCATGTATTTTTCCCTATATGTGTTATATCGTGTTATTCCCTAATTTTCTTAAGTGAAAAACCTGAAGATCAGATTATGCTATTTTTTCGGGGCGTTAGGCTCTGATTGTTAAATAATGTCTGAATTACTTGCGCAAATATTTTCTCTACTCTATAACCCAGATCGCGCAGTTTTTCGGGGTGTGCAGAATTTTACTTGATGTACTGCCCATCAGAAATTCTTCCTGCCTTGATATAATGCGCCGGCTGACTACTATAGTGCAGCAGTCGAGATTTTTCTGCTCTTCGATTATGCATTCTGCAATAGATGTGCAATAGTTAATGATGATGCGGATATCGATCTTGCTTTCGATGAAGCCTGAATGAATAAGAATATCGCGGTAATTCTCAAGCATTTCTTTAGTTGAAATGTACTGACTATCGAGCCAGTCAGCACGTTCAAAATCGTTTTCAAAATAGTCTTCAGACGGTTCAGTAACTATACTCAGTAACGTTGCGCGCACACCTTCATGTCCGCCAAGAAAATCCGCGACATAGAGAACAGCCCTTTTAGCGTTTTCTGTTCTATCCAGTGCGATGAGAATATGTCTGTCTTCCGGTGTCTTTAGCCGTTCCTTGTTATTGTCGATTTTACTTCGAGCTAAGATCATATCATTTCCTTTGCTTCACACAGATCATGCAGTAGTTGTGTAACATTGTCGTAAAAGATGTTTGCCTCAAGGGAGAAGTGCAAAAAAATAGTATTCAGTTTGTCCGGAATATAAGGGTATATTTTTTTCAGATTTACAACTCTATTCTGGAATATAATATTCAGGTCCTTCGGCATTAAGCTGTTAAATACAGATGGATTACTTTTCTTTAGCTCTCGTGCCGTAATGTCACCGCGACCTGCAAGAAAAACGAGAACGTTTCCTAAACCAAACAGATCATAACCGAACATACTCTCTTTGTGCATAAAATTAAAATCAAAATCTATCCACCTGCAGGAGCCGTTCTCCTTATCTTTAATTATATGATCTTTTCTGATATCGCCATGTTTTTCCCTGTGCGTATGAAGAAATTTAATAGCATCAACAAGTTCAATATATTCATCCAGAACTGCAGGAAAGTAATTGTTGAAATAGTCTGCATGATTTTTGCCGAGTCCGGGTATATATTCATATAACGACTGTCCCTGAATGTTATCAAGAATCCTGATTATGTTGCCGGCAGAGTCATGGGTGCTGAAACCATGCATAAAGTGTGGATGATCCTTTACTAAGTCAAGTATACGCGCTTCTTTTTTGGGACTTCTGAAACAGTCAAAAGTTAAACTGCCAACCTTGGAATTAAATCTTTCATGGTAAACCAGTTTAATGATTTTAAGGTCCCCGGATAAAAGATCTATGGCTGATTTTACCCAGAATTTCGGCTGATCGCTGACTCCAAATCGCCCTTCGCGTCTGTTATTCCTGATGAGATAAGGCCGATCATCCAATATGACCACGTCATCGTAATCTATCCTGAAAAAATCTGTTGTGTCGGTAATGATGTTAAATTTTCCCGGAAGAAGAGATAATGGGACATAGTTTGCCATCATATCTCTTAAATTGCTCCTGGTATATTTTTCTGATGAGTGTTCGAGTTGCTTGGTTATCATTTATATAAACCGTAAAATTCCTATATACTTCGTGACAGTCCGTTATTTTATTTGTACTTCTATAAAAATCTTATCGGCAATAAAACGGGAATCTTGATGGTAAAATCAGTGCGGATGCTGTTTTATATGATATTATTTAAGAAATAGTTGCTATAATTGAACTTAACAAATTAAACGCATAAATAAAGGAGGTATATGATATGAAAAAAGTACTTATAATAATACCCATTATCGTCATAGGAATATTCATTGCGATCTATTTTTCTCTGAACTCAATTATTAAAAGCGGGGTAGAGACGATCGGTTCTAAGGCTATGGGGGCCGAGGTAAAACTGAATGATGTGAATATTTCCCTGCTGTCAGGCAAAGGACAACTGAAAGGCCTCTTCATAGGAAATCCTGAGGGTTTTAAGTCGGAGAGCGCGTTTATGCTGAATGAGGTCAGGCTGGCACTCGACGTCAAATCTGTTTTTTCCGACAGGATCATAATTAAGGAGGTTTATATTGATGCTCCGGATATTACATATGAAAAAGGAAGCGGGGGCGACAACATTAAGGCGATAATGAAGAATATAGAATCCTTTGCCGGCGGTGAAGAACAGGCAGCTCAGAAAGAGGAGGTAAAACAGCCTGAAGAGGCGGGGAAAAAGATCCAGATTAATAGTCTCGTAGTTAAAGATGGAAAAATCAACATGAGTGTAACCGCAATGCAGGGGAAAAAACTTGCTCTTTCATTGCCGGATATCGAGATGAAAGATATTGGCAGGGATAAGGAAGGTACTTCTATATCTAAGGCTTTGCAACAGGTCTTTGCTATGGTTAACAAGAATATTATTACCGCGGTTGCAGGCTCAGTGGTTGACATAGGCAAGGGTGCTGAAGAGACTGTTCGCGGAACTGTTGGAAAGAGCGTTGGCGGAGCTGTTGACAGGCTGAAGGGTTTGTTCGGCAAATAAGATAATCAAATATATCCTGATATGCATCAGTTATGCTTCTCTTTTGGTCGAGATAAAGGTTCCATATTATCCTGTCTCGAGCGTTTAACTTGCAAAAAAATATTACTCTCTATAACTGACAACTCTTCCAGTATGCTGTCGGTGAGATTTAAGGGTGATTCAGTCCTGTTAAGACTGCACAAAATGTTTCTTTTTGCAGGAGATGAAATCTTTCAGGAGATAGCAGGTTATATAAAGAACAGCAAGATAAAGACACCGCTTGTAAGAGATTATATCAATCAAAACGGAGATCGAATCAACCAGAAATCTTTCCCTGCAATGAGTAACCGTACTCAGGGAAACTGCTTTAATCTCCTGGATATATGCAATGCTGTCAACTATGAATATTTTAATGGGAATGTGTCTGCGCATATCACATGGGGGGCAAAGGGACCGAAGAGGGTGGCAAGAAGCAGAACACTCGGAAGCTACACCAGTCAGGACAATATAATTAGAATCAATCCCATACTTGATAACAAAAGGATACCTCGGTACTTTATAGAGTATGTTGTATATCATGAAATGCTGCATGCTGACATAGGGATAGATGGTAATACCAGACCGCGTTCTTTGCATTCAAAAGAATTCAGACAACGTGAAAAACTTTTCAAATATTACGAAAGAGCGGTAGCCTGGGAGAAGAAACGCTGGTAGTTTTCAACAATGGGGACACATCCCATATTTTCTCTTCTAATTATTTATACTGCAAAAAATGTGGGATGTGTCCCTGTTGTTATGAAATATAATGTTTGATGTCAGGTGGTTCAGCCCCTATCCCGTATCGCTCATAAAGCGAGCGGGCAAATATATAATCAAGATGTCCGATCGACTCCGGATGATAACCAAACACCTTGTCCCACACATCCCATCGCTCCATACACAGATATACGAGATTTATTTGTGATATATGTTTATTTAATTCTTCATTGAGTAATTCATACATTTGGACTCTGAGAGGCTTCACATATCGTACTTTTGCATCATCACCAAGCACCATTTCTGCAGAAGTGAGCCTGCTGTCAGGATAATTGTTTTCGATTTTCTTTTTCATTTCCGGGTTGAAGCGGAGACTCCCTATAGAAATCCATGCTACTCTTTCAGCCGATACCGCGCTGAACAGTTCTTTAACCAGTTTTCTGTATCTATCTTCCCAGCCATCATGATAAATCATCGGATCAAAATGCAGACCAACGAGATAACCTGAATCAATAGTTTTCTGTATAGAGGCAATTCGCCTGTATAGAGATGCTGTTCCTGACTCCTCTGAGCTGATAACATCATCTGTATTCAAT
The DNA here is from genome assembly GCA_964410825.1 of uncultured Nitrospiraceae bacterium. GTDB lineage: Bacteria > Nitrospirota > Thermodesulfovibrionia > UBA6902 > UBA6902 > CAZVHL01. The sequence goes on along the minus strand of CAYPIT010000015.1, from coordinate 11,173 downwards.
GACCAGGACACTATTGTCTTCTGTCTATGATCAATATCCAGGATCTGATCTATACAGTCTGATTTTGTCTTCAGTTCAAGAACTGCATTCTTAAGCCTGGCAAATTCGATGATCAGCTTTGCGGCCTGCCCTGTTTTCAGGTCGAGGGCCAGGCTGTCACCCAGCTCCCACGTTCCTATGCGGAAAAGTTTTGAAGGCTCTTCATGAATCTTTAGTTTAACCTCATCCATAAGGGCCTGCGTATCATCTACTACTTTTATAGTACTGTCATTCAGGTAGTTTTGAAGGAAACAGTATGAACATTCAAAGGGGCAATTATGTATAGACCTTAACACATGCACATTACAGCACAGGTATTTTCTGTTAAGAGTTGCACACCTGCCGATCGCCTCACCCCTTTTAGGGATTTCCCGAACTATTTTTTTACCTTCTTTGAAATTATTCAATTTTATCTGTGAGACCGGTAAGATTTTTATTACAGTTCATTGAGAATCGAGCCTAAGACGTCTTTAATTTCTTTAGAATTTAATGTTTCCAGTAAACGATTCCATTTCTTTGGATCATTTAAATGAATATTGAGATCAACATTTTTATTCTCCAGGGTATTATCCCACTTAATGATAATTTGCTCGGGCAAATTTAATTTTTCGATGGTTTTGTAAATTTTATCATTAACATGTGAAAGAGTAGGAAAGCGCTTTAAATAGAGCAACTGACGCAGTTTTTCTGTCTTACCACGCGGGGATAAGGATGAATCAAGAATTTCCAGCAGATCAGGTTCTTTAACGAAATCTTCGATATTCCTGTTCTTTGCTTTCAAATAGTCTCTGAGGTTAACAGCTATCTCGTCCATTGTTGAGGCGGTAAGATGCAGCATCGATGTCCATTCAGCAAGCTGTTCAAGGAGATTATCGGAATGACAGGTAAGGTTGATTAACTGTTTTAAAGAGAACTTCTTTTCATGACAGAATATCCTGATCTTTAATGGCAGGTTGTAAATACGTTTGAATGCAATTAAAAATTCAGCATCCGGCTTGAACCCCAGAGGAACACATAATGATTCAAGCAGCCATGATTCAGTTATATTCAATGATTCTGCAAAACAGACAAATTGCACCTTGTTGATAACGCTTGATTCGATGTGGTTTTTCAGTTTACACAGAATCAGAACAATAACATCGGCTGTCGGTACGTCTTCAGGCAATATAGTTGCATTTATTTTTTGAATATTATTCTGCCGGGCATACTGTAACCTTTTTCTTCCGTCAATCAGGTTTAGCAGCCCTTTGTTATCCTTGTATATAACAATGGGATAAAGTATGCCTGATTTATCTAAAGAGCTAACAAGGAATGACTGGGCTTGGCCGGATTCAAAAAGATATTCTTTCAGAGAAAACCTGCTGTCATCGATAAGAATATCATTGATGTTTACCTGTTGAATTGACATATCAATATTTTGGTACTAATATTCGTCATTCCGGCTTGCCCGGAATCATGTTGCCTGATGACTCCCGACAAGCGGGAGTGACAATAGTTATAGTTATGGTATCAGTCTATTAATACTGTCATTCCGGCTTGTCCGGAATCGTTGATTAAAAGGATTCCCGACTCGTTTCACTTGCGGGAATGACAAATATGTGCACTTTAAACACAATCTCTATTTAGCTATAGAAAGCAGGATATCCCTGCAGTCCTTTGCTTTTGTCACTTTGCCCCTCTTTTCATAACCATTGATAAGAATCTTCATTTTTTCCTCAAGTACAGCGATTATTTTCTGTCTGGAGGCTGGATCTGCTTCATGTTTTAACAATCCGTTCAGGGACCGCACCCTGAAACTGTCCATAGCGATGGATTTCCGGGAAAGCTGGTCTGAATGGCCTCCATATTTTAGAACAGATAAAGAGGGCTCAAGGCCTACAGGGTGATGTCTGGAAATCTTGAGCCAGAGATCATAATCTTCACAAACAGGAAGGCTTTCATCAAATCCTCCATACTGTTCGAATAACGATTTTCTAATTAACACTCCTGATGGAGAGACGAGGCATCTTTCCAGAGAAGCGGCCCATATCCAGCCCTCAGGTTTTGCATGATGCCTGCAGGGGTTTACCCTCCTGCCGTTCCTTATCCAGATCTCGTCTGACTGCATAATCTGATAAAAAGGGTATTTCTTCAGAAACCCGATCTGATTTTTTATTTTATCCCTTTTCCAGCAATCATCCGAATCCAGAAAAGCTATCCACTCTGTAGTTGCCTGTCTGACTCCGGTATTTCTTGCCTTTGATGGACCGGAATTGCGCTCAAGAAAAATCGTTGTTATCCTGTTCCCGTAATTCTTAAGCTGTTCTTTTGTTTCATCGGTTGAACCGTCATCAACAACGATAATCTCATCAGGCGCATGAGATTGGTTCATAACTGAATCCAGTGCGCGTTTCACAACATCTCCGCGATTGTAGACAGGTACGATAACAGATATTTCAGGCGGATGTTCATGCTGCTTGACAGAGCTGAAAAGCTTTGCCAATTCCTGCCTGAATATGCTTAAATTCCTATTAAAATCCTCGGCGGTTTCTACATCAGCATAATCGGTCCCGAACTTTAAACAATGAAAGCTTATTCGGGATTTATCAAATACCTGTGCTTGGGCATAGCATTCCATGTCAACCACATCGTGTATTTGCAAGGAATTCGCATTACAGTTTAGAACGGGCTTCTTAATACTGACAAGGGACTGTACTGTTAGAAGATGTTCAGGATGAGGTATCGGCAGTCTGGTATCGAGCTTCAGTGTGTTACCGTTTTCATCCGAAACACTTTGAGACAGTATCCATTGTCCTGTCTTATGCTTCCGGTCAATAAGGGCACAGGTACCTATGTTAAAGACAAAACAGGAATCGAGATTATCCCTGATCCAGCAGGCAGCTTCGTTGCTTGCCTGAAGTCCGGCTCCGGTTACCAACACAAGAATTCCGGTCTGAAGGTTTGTTCGCTTTTTCAGGCTTCCAGATTTAACAGCAGCCAGGGTATGCACAGGGATACCGCAAGAAGCCATAGCCTCTCTTGGGAGTTCCTTTTTCAGTGCGATTGTAAAAACAAATTTAATGTCGGAGGATATCATCTATAAAATGCTGAATCATTAGCGTTCATGGAATTATCTTGATGAGCCCCTTCCTGTTAAAAAATTCTTATTTTCCCAAATTCGCCGTCATATCCCGGGGCGATATTAACATTACCTTCTCGCATTCTTGACACCGCTTGTCTCAAAACAGGTGAACTTGCTTTTTCAATATCATCGAGAGGAGTCTCCATAAGAATAGTAAATTCACTGCCGATTTCAGAAAGCAAATTATGATAAGTATTATTAACCTTCTTACTGGTAACGCCGATTTTCAGTATTTCCGAGATAATCTCTGGCAGGGGAATTATGGAATGAAAATCCGGCGCACCTTCAGGTCGAAAACCTATCTCTCTGTCAGCCAGTTTTTCTACCCGGTGCATTACCCCAACGGTTAGCTTTTTCCCGCACGATGGACAGATGTAATTGTTTTTAATCGTCTCTTGAGGTGAGAGTCTCATACCGCATGCCCTGTGTCCATCATAATGGTACTTTCCTTCTTCCGGGAAAAACTCGATTGTTCCACGAAAACCTTTTCCTGATTTCAGTGCGTTAATCATTGCACAGTAAGACATGTCTGTATCGAATATATTTGCCTCACGGCCTGTCTTTACAGGAGAATGGGCATCGGAATTGGAGATAAGGGTTATGCTGTCAAGGGCGGATAGCCTCCAGTTCATCTGAGGATCGGATGAGAGCCCTGTCTCAAGAGCATATATATGAGGAGTGAGTTCTTCAAAACATTCTTCCAGGGAATCAAAACCTGAAATAGCGCCAAACACCGAAAAATGAGGTGTCCACACATGCGCCGGCACCAGCAATGAATCGGGTGATTCGCTTAGCACTATTTTTAGAAGTTCCTTTGCATCCAGACCGAGTATCGGCCTGCCGTCAGATCCCAGATTGCCTATTTTTGATAACGCGGCATTAATCCTTGCAGCAGCATCAAAATCAGGCGCAAGCACAATGGAATGAACCTTCCGGGTTTTCCCGTTTTTACTGTAAATGCAGCTTATTTCAGCAGAAAGAAGGAAATACAGATCAGCGCTGCAGGCATCAGGCAGATCATCACTGCGAAACTTTTTTTTAAGTGTAAACAGGCCATTACCTGATGGTTCGAGTGCTTCATTCAATTCACACAGCCACTGCGGATGAGTAAAATCACCTGTGCCTATCACAGTGATTCCTTTGAGTTGTGCCCATCTCCAAAGGTTTTCCGGCGACATAGCCGGGCTGGTAGCCCTTGAATATTTCGAATGGATATGAAGGTCAGCAATGAAACGCATTGGGGATTATACCACTTTGAAGACTCATTTAAATTTAATATTGGTGCGAAAGGGGGGAGTCGAACCCCCAAGGGTTTCCCCACTGGATCCTAAGTCCAGCGCGTCTGCCAGTTCCGCCACTCTCGCATAAATGATTTTAAAGGAAGTTTTATTGCTTGGTCAAACAGTGAGAAATAGTTTTTTTACTAGAATGTCGTACACTACCAAGTTATTGTGACGGTAAGTGTATCACTATATGTCCCTGCTGAAACATCTTGCAACGGGGGTATTCTGCCGTAAACGGTATTAACCCAAGGTCTGTTTCTCCTTACTCTTCGACGCTTGGTTCTGGTTCTTCCGCTGCCATCTCCCCAAATACGATTGTGGTTTGCACGCGTATAAAGATTATATGAAAATAGTTCGTTACCTGATATGAAACGCATCATTCTGGGGTCGAATCCGCCTGAATTGGGACTTGGCCCTATAGCTATTGTGACCCGCTCCCGGGTAGTACATAAAACTGTTATGGTTCCTGTAGCATCAAGGGGTGCTGCTGAAAAAGTGTCATAGTTCCCAAAGTTAACCGGAGTAGTCGAAACATTGCACGCGCTACTTTCTGTTCTGATCAAACATATGATCGCAAAGGCAAACATTATGTATGCAATCTTATATAATCTTTTTTTCATCATTCTTCCCTGCAGGAGATTTCCCCCAGATCTATCAGCATTTCTTCGCTTTCCGGAATAATAATACTGAACTTGCATTTTTTGTCCCTGTAAACAAGCTCTGCCATATATTTACCTGAAGGTATGTTTTCAAGGTAGAATTCCCCTTCCGTACCTACCAATCCTTCCACAATGTTGTCTTCTGTCCTGATATGCATTGCCGCAAACTCGGCAGGGATCCTGTTTCCGTCCACCATAATAATAACAGTTCCCACGATACCCTGTATTTTGCTTACATTAAACTCAACTGATGAACCACTTCTGTAAGAAGGAGAAATATACTGCGTTAATGACGGAATTGTGTAATTAATCGGTATGTCCCTGCTTTCTATGTCGATCCTGTTATCATGAAAAGAGCGAAGATTCGGAATGATTGCCTCGCCTTGCTCATCTGTCCTGTCAACCTCATTGCCATAATAATAGACACGAACTCCTTCCAGATCATTAATTTTTACCTTCGCAAAGCTGTCCTTTACAGGTCTGCTGAAAAAGACGGAATCGTCTATGTATCCTGCACCCCCTGAAAAAGCAAATCTGTAGCCGCTATCCCGTACTTTATTATTGAAACCGGCTTCAAATATTCCAAATTTATTCTGATACTGGAAGTCGCTGTCGATATCGTTATTGTCATGTATATTTTCCACATCAGTTTTATAGCCGAAACCGCTACCGATCGGAAGGCTTTTTTGAATTCCCACCCTGCTGGTCTCAGAGCCATCCCTGCTTGCAAAGCTTACATTTCCCGAGATATCTTTGCCAAAATATATATTCAGGCCAAGAAATATCTGATCGCTTGTGTCTATGGCCCTTGTTTCACTGGCGGTCATGAAATATGTTGTATGAGGTGTAAGCGCTTTGTTATAAGATATAGCGGTCCTTGACGTGGTTACCGATTCATAGTAATCAGAATATGAATATCCGACGGTTATGAATCCTGTCCTTTTACCTCCTGCACCCACTGTGCTGCTGAATACCATTCTTGCCTTGTCATCCGAAGGTGTTATGGTAAGATTGGAATATTCTTTGGAACTGGACCGTAAAGAAGTTGTAATATTAATATGCCTGGACTGAAAGGAATAACCTAAAAATCCACTAAGCCCGGTTTGCTCTGAAGAATTGCTAACTTTTAAAACTGAATCCAGGACACCAATATCAGAAATAAGCAGTGATGCTGTCTGTCCTATGTTTATTAAATCATTCGATGCCTCTGCAGTATATCCAATTGTTAACCTGTCAGAAAGCCCATAATTATGAAAACTCAGGAAGGCAGGCTTTCCATATGAAAAACTTTTTTCACCAAAGTCTTCTCTTCTCACGCCAATACTGTAGCTGTATTCATGAAGTCCATGTTTCAGCAGCCGGTCTGTATAATAATATGGCCTTGAAATAATATGTTCTCTTCCATATGCATCTCGTATACGCATCCGGGCTGTTCCAAGCCCGACTGTTGCCGGGATATCACTAAACGAGAACTCTCCAGGGGAAAGCCTTTCTTTTCTTACCAGAAGGTTATCAAGATACACTTCAAGCTCTGATGGGGTCTCAAGTGTACCGGTCAGGTCAAGGGAAGGAAATTTTAATAAATATGGATCGATCGAAAAGTTCTTCGAAAAATTTATTCCACCAAGGACTGCGGTTGAACCTGATGCACCGGATGAGGCGGAGAAGTCGCCAAATGTGGTTGTTGTCAATCTGTCACGGTTATTGAGAGTAATGTTCGTCATCAATCTTGCGAAATTATCTGTATCTTCTATGTCCTCATAAATAAATGTAGACATACCAAAATAATTACCAATACTGACACCTAGTTCACCTGATATATCAAGAAGGGTATCCACAGTTTCATGATCGTAAATAAATGCATAATTGAGAAACGCGGATTTGTCCGTCGTATAAGTCACCTTGTAAGGTCTCTTGTAAGATATGTCGACACTATGTTCTTTAAAAAGATGAGGAACGGCTTCTATTTCCAGAGAGACGTCTTCATAATTTATACTGAATTCGAGTCCGGTAATTGACCCAAATGAGACAAATGTTTCACCATTAAACTGAATGTCCTTGCCCAATCCTTCTTTGAGTCCCAGCTTATCGAGTTCGTCCCTCTTTATCCATATATCGCTGTCAGGGGTGGAGTATAAAAAAAAATCCCCTTTGTTCTCTTCGTTTAAGATCAGTTGTAATACTACACTCTCCTGAGAGAAAGCGGTTCTGATAAAAGGGGTGATAAAGAAAACTATAAGCACTAAAACGATGCTATGGCGCACACATTTCTTTGTCAATGTCAATTTTTTTGCTCATTGAGAGTCTATCTGTGGAAACATCAATATTAAGAGATGTTAATTTAGGACAATTCTCCTCTGGAATCTTAATTATAAAATTCTTGGAATTGCTTCCATGAACATATCCACCGCCTATCTCGTGTTGAAACAGTGCATTACCTGCTTCATCGATTCCTACTGTCTTGATTGATCTTACAATAAAATGAATATTACCTTCGTTTTTTACTGCAACAGAAAATTCACCCTCTTTTATATCCAGCGTTTCTATGCTTCCTCTTGCGTCAATATTCTGAGGCATTATGAATATTGGTACCCCGACTTTCATAATTATTTTAACCGCTGTTGTTTTGGTTGGACTAGAGCCGGGAATTTCTTCTATAAATATTCTGTATGTTTTTTCCTGCTTTCCCTGTGGTATTTTTGTGCCCAGCCGGATTATTCTTTCTTCTTTTGATTTAATTGAGACTATTTTGGGGAAGAATATAATATCTTTGGTCGGGGCATAATTGTCCTTCCCCTGATTATTATGCTCCCATGTATATGCCTTTAAATGCAGGGTAACATTTTCATTAGATTCATTTTTTATAGTGAGTATGCTGGTCTTGTTCAAACTGTTAAAAAATATTTTAATAGGGGTTATTGAAAGATCAGCAGAAAACCCGTTTGTGAGGCGCTGCACAGTGAAGCAGAAAAAAAGGATCAATATTAAATGCAGAATTCTTGATGAATTACTTTTTATAAGCATCTCTCCTTTAACAGCGTCATGTGCAAATTAATTATTATTAATCACGTTACACTTTATCAAATATTGCCTGCTCATGTCTATATGATATTCTGGTGGTGAAATGGCGTGGTATCTGATAGTTTCGAAAACTCTTCAGCATTCCGATGCTATCAAATTTAATTAAAACAGGAAATATTGCTCTGTTTTATAGATATACTTGATCGTTTAGTACTGAACCGTTACAGTGACCGTACCGCTGTAAGTGCCTGCCTGTACATTCTGCAAAGCCGGAATTCTACCATATATATTTGTAACGTTCGGAGAATTATTTGCGGATGTACCCGTAGTTCCGGGTGAAGCGCTTGCCCATACTGTTGCTCTGGCAAAGTCCTGGTACAGTTCATAGTTCAGCGTATCTGTACCATCGGTCATTGTTCTGACCCCGGTTATATAGAGATCATAATTTGTTCCTCTCGTGCAGCGGAATGTGAAGTCACCAACACCGTCATCGTCATTTACAGTATTAGTAGGATCATATGTGCCAAAATCCAGATTTGTTACGCTGGTAAGCCTGCAGCTTCCCATTACGGTTGCAGTGGCAGACAGCGCGATCGTATCCGTTGTTTGAGCAATTGCTGAAACTGTACTGAATATAAGCACTAATCCAATTACGATTAACATCAATTTTTTCATTATTTTAAATCCCCCTTTATAATAAGATTTAGAAGAAATAAAATCGAGATCAATACCCCAATTTTCATCTTCAGTTCATAAAATATTTGTACGGCATTATCAGGAATAAACTTAACCTGCTGTGCTGTGTGAATAACATTGCCGCTCGATTCTCTATGAACCGGTACAGCATTTTTTGGAATTAGGTGAAGGGGAATATGTATGATTTTAAATTGATACAGCAATAAGCTGGAAATATAGAATATCTATAAATTGTTGATGGTGGCTTCTTTCCCTTAATTTACTGTGTTTCTATATGTTTTATTATTTCCAATCATTCTGTAAAATGAGGATTTCTCTAAAAGAACGGCACGCAACAAAGTGAAATGCCCAAAATTGAAATTATCTCATATCTAACGATAATACAAGGGGGCTTATTGTTTCTGCCGAAACACAAAACTATTAATCAATCTTTTCCTGCAAATACTGAAATCTGTTTTCAATATAATATTTACGATCATCACTTTCCAGAATAGAACCAAGCTTTACTTTGAAATCTCTCGCGTTAAATCCATTCACTCGTTCTTTCAGTCTGGACAACTGGTTTGTTTTTAGCTCCGGAAGACTGATTCCCTTCCTTAATAAAAACTCTATATCAAACCCATCCCTTATTTCGCCTCTGTCCAGAATAGCACCAATTTTATTTTTTATGGTCTGCTCCAGTGTGTGTGTTCTTAATATTACCTGTTTATTGCTGTATTTTGAATACGCGATCCTTTCCAGAAAATCACAATCTTTTCTCTCTTTTCTTATTTCGATTTTAAGTCGTTTCGGATAATTCCCGGATCGAATCTCAAAGAAGAGGGTATAGTACTTAATCTGGGCATCAGTAATTTCATATTCCTTTTCCAGAACGGTACTAAATTTTTTAAAATAGTTTTTGACAGGGATTTTCTTTATGAACCAGAAGTCAAGATCAACAGAATATCTTTTTAATTCATAACATAACCTCAGCATTGTACCCCCGCCAAATACAAGAGGTTCAAGTAGTCTGCTGTTCTTCAACTTCTCCAATACTTCTATTTCAAAGATTTCATGTTTTTCTAAAATATCCATATGTGTCTAGTAATTTTTGAGTTTTTACAGGGAATCCTTTTCTCATCTTCCAGATCTCATTTCTATTGAGCTTACCGAAATCTATGGAATCAATGTCAAAATTGTATCGCCCAAGAGACATCATGTAAAGAGCATCAAGAAAAGCCTTTTCAGGTGTGGCCATAAAGAAATCTTTATCTTTTTTAAAACCAAAATACAGGTTTGCACTTATCTTCGTAAAGTTAAAGACTGTATTGTCTACTTCTTTCTCTATAGTCCTTTTGACAGCAACGGACTCGATGAACTCCCTCTGTATCTGAGTTGTAACTTCATAATAATCAAGCGCTGTCATTAAAGAGATGTATGAGGGGACCTGAACTAAATTCGCCAAAATGAACTTATCTTCTCTTTCTATCACCTTCCATTTTTCTCGTAGAATGTAAATATTCCTCTTAAGCTTTATTAACAGGCCCTGATTTACATATCTGTTTGCGGAAACTTTGGCTGATGGCAGTGTGATTCCAAGGGCCATGGAAATTTCTTCATAGCCAAAATATAATTTATTAATTCTGTTTAATTCAAGAATTTTCATAAAATACAATAAATTAACAGTTATGTTAATTTACTGTATCTGACTTGCCTGATTTTGTCAATCTATTCTGTTACCAGTGTAAAAGAACTCTTACATGGCATTTATCATTACAGATACGGGCCACTGATAGTGGCCTGGTTTTAGATCTGCGGCAAAGTAAAACCTGAAGGATAACTCTTTTTTCACATAATTCAGTCCCTGAAATGGCAAATACACTTCTCCGCCTGTTTCTGTAAACTCATAAGAGTTGTTTTCATTGAAGAGCGTTACTCCATTAAATAAATTTTTATCTACAAATAAAGATAATGAATAGCCGTTGGTTGAATTTGTTTTTATGGAAAGAATCATTGCCCTGTTAACATCGAGATATCCTCTCTCTAAATCCGATTTAGTAATATTAATACCGCTTTCTTGATGAATGACAGAATATTTTAATATTGGCAGAACCCTGGCCCTTGCATAAATGACATTTTCTTCACTCAGGGCAGAAGCATCAAATCCCCAACAGAGGATTGGAATTATCAGAATCGCTATATTTAGTATTTTTTTCATTATGCTTTTCTATGAGCAATCTATATGCCAGCATGTAAGCTATTAAAATTAAATAATAAATTACTTTCCTTATAATTGAAGTGGGCGGTTTTGGTACTAGAAAAAATTAATTTAATGTGCTCTTAAATTGACTTTTAGCATATAACTTCTTGATATA